>CALWLV010000021.1 GCA_944381595.1 uncultured Roseburia sp. | reverse complement strand
ATCCCTATCTGCTTTGTTTTCATGTCTCAAAATCCGGTTATACATATCCACCTCCTGGGAATCCGGTTATATCGGATCTTTACCTCGCTGGAATCAAGCCTGCAAACCTGTTTCGCAATTACCTATCAAAAGTTCCTGATGATTTCCCTGTTCAATAATATTTCCGTTTTCCATAAACAGAATAATATCTGCATCTCGTATTGTAGAAAGTCGATGTGCAATGACGAAACTTGTACGTCCGTTCATCAATTCCTGCATAGCTTTATTAATTTCTTTCTCGGTTCGAGTATCAACACTTGACGTTGCTTCATCTAAAATCAGAATCGGCGGATTGCACAGGAATACTCTTGCTATGGTTAATAACTGCCTTTGTCCCACGGATAAATTGCCTCCCTCATTATCCAGCATGGTGTCATATCCTTGCGGCATGGTTCGGATAAAATAATCAACTTTTGCTGCTTTTGCTGCAGCTACTATTTCTTCCCGCGTTGCATCCGGCTTTCCGTAGGCAATATTTTCAGCAATTGTTCCACCAAAAAGCCATGTATCCTGTAAGACCATACCAAAGTTCTGACGCAGACCTTGTCGAGTCATATCCACAGAAGATATGCCATCTACTAAAATTTTTCCACTATTTACTTCATAAAATCGCATAAGCAGATTAATTAATGTTGTTTTACCTGCTCCCGTACTTCCGACCACGGCTATTTTCTGTCCCGGTTTTACAGTGAAACTGATATCTTTCATCAGCAGTTTAGAAGAATCGTATCCAAAACTTACATGTTCAAAAGAAATGGTTCCTTTGGCACGATTTAATACAACCGGAGTTTTTGTATCTGCGATTTCTTCTTCGCTGTCAAGCAATTCAAACGTACGTTCCGCAGAAGCAAGTGCAGATTGTATTGTGTTAATCATATAAGAAGCCTGTGTCAACGGCTCAGCAGTCTGGTTGACGTACTGGAAAAATGCCTGCACCACACCAACCGACATGGTTCCCTTTAACATGGATGTTCCTGCGATAACAGCAATAACTGCCTGGGATAACCTGGTAATCAATCGAATCAACGGATTCACACTATTTGTCAAAAAGTCTGCTTTCTGTGTTGCTTTTCTATTCAGCTCTGTGTTGGCACAGACCTGTTCCATACTTTCTTTTTCATGGTTATAGGCCTTGATAACGTTTCTGCCTGTATAATATTCTTCCACAATTCCCGTCAATGTTCCTAATGTTTCCTGCCTGAATGCCGCGTACTTCAAGTTTTTACCGGCAAGCATTCTGGTGATGATAATACAAATTGCCATGAATACTAAAAAAATGATTGTCAGCAAAACATCGTAATAAAACATGACCGCCAGCGAACCGACAATGGTACCAATGGCCACCAATAACTTTAACAAACCTGTCTGAAGTGTTTCTGTAATCTTATCCAAATCGTTTGTTACACGGCTAAGGATTTCTCCCGATTTATTCTGATCAAAAAAGCGTAACAGCAATACATTTAGTTTTGCTCCAATTTGTTTACGCAAAGCCATTGTCAGGTTATCAGCCACACTTGCCATCAAAAATATACAGCTCTGGTTTCTTGACCAATGCTCTGGCTATGGAAAGACGCTGTTTCTGCCCTCCAGAGAAATTTGTTCCTCCCTGTGCCACATAAGAATTCAATCCTTCCGGCAGTGAATGAACAAAATCACTGGCCTGAGCAACTTCTAACGCATGTTCTAATTCCTCATCGGAAGCGTTTGGATTTCCATATCGTAAATTTCCTGCAATATTTCCGGAAAATAGCCATGCTTTCTGCTGAACATAAGCCAGTTTTTCTCTCAAATGATGTTGCGTCATGTTACGAATATCTTTTCCATTAAGAAGCAATGCCCCGTTTGTGACATCATGGAATCTTAAAATCAAAGAGGCAACCGTGGACTTTCCGCTTCCTGTACCGCCAATGATTGCTGTGGTTTCTCCACGTTTACATGCAAAATTCAAATCATGTAACGTGTCTTCCTCTGCATCCGCAAAACGGAAAGATACATGGTCAAAAACTAATACATCATCATGTTCTTTATCCTCTGTGTCTGTTTTTACTAAGTCTGTAATTTCCGGCGTATGATCCAAGATTGCCTTTACCCTGTTACAACATTCTAAGGCTCTTGGCAAAGTAAGGATTACCATTTGTGCCATCATGAGATAAAATAATGCAAGCAATGCATATTCTATTAACGCGGTAATATCACCAATCTGAAAGTGACCGGCCGCAATCCTTCCTCCACTTATCCAGTAAATAATTACAACGAACAGATTAATTGAGAAAAACGAAAGTCCATCAAGATTGGCAAACATACGATTTGCTTTAATCGATGTATTTGCATAATCCTCAAAGGTTTTATCTAAACGTCCCTGTTCAGCACTCTGTTTATTAAAAGCCCGGATAACACGAACACCTGTGAGATTTTCCAATAATACAGTGCTCATACGGTCCAACAACTTTTGTAACTTCTTAAATAATGGAGAAGCCATTTTCATAATACAAAATGCAATACAAATCACAACCAGTAAAACAGCCAATAAAATAACGCCTGCCATTACGTCTAAATGAAAGGTTAAAAATAAAGAAATGACGAAAATCACAGGAACAGGCAGCACCATCTGAACAACACTGATAAAAGCTGTCTGTATTGTCGTTATATCGGATATTGTTCTGGTGGTAATAGATGCTGTACCAAACTGTTTAAAATCATAAATAGATAATTTTAATGATTTTTTATAGATTGCATCCCTGATATCCTTACAAATTTTTGACGAAAGCAGAGAACAGGTATAACCGCCTAAAATTGCTCCGACACCTGATACAAGAGAAGCAATTATAATTTGAACCCCTGTAATATACAAATCATGGACTGTGCTTCCGGAAGTACCCTCATTCATCATCTGTGCAACCAGCGTTGGAATATACAATGCTCCAATGACATCTAAAATGATGAAGAGTAAAGTGAACACCAGTAACCTTCGATAAGGTTTCATAAATTGCATAATAAGTTTCATAGTCAAATATCCTCCTTAAATACAAAAAAAGTGCGCCCGGTCTGTTAAACCGAGCGCACTCGACATCTTCCCGACGTTGTAATTGCGATTACAAGTCCTCCGATGAACTATTCATTTTTGCTAGTTCCGTATTATAGACGTTGATTTCATATTTGTCAACTGTTTTTTTCTATCTGACTGACAAACAATGCCCTAATAGCATTTAACACCGCCAGTACCATCACTCCTACATCCGCAAAAATAGCAAGCCACATATTTGCAATACCAAGTGCACCAAGCACCAGACAAATCAATTTAATTCCAATTGCAAATACAATATTCTGATATACAATACCAAGACATTTTCTGGAAATCTTAATTGACTGTGCAATTTTTATCGGATCATCATCCATCAGCACCACATCGGCTGCTTCAATGGCAGCATCCGATCCCATGGCTCCCATGGCAATTCCGATATCCGCGCGGGATAATACCGGTGCGTCATTGATACCGTCACCCACAAATGCAAGCTTCGCCTTGTCTGATTTCTTTGCAATCAGTTCTTCTACTTTCAGAACTTTTCCTTCCGGAAGAAGCTCACTATATACCTCATCAATGCCAAGCTCCTGTGCCACATGGTCTGCAACTTTCTTTGCATCTCCGGTCAGCATCACTGTTTTTTCCACCCCTGCTTTTTTCAATGCCTGGATAGCTGCCCTGGAGTTTGGTTTTATCACATCTGAAATCAGAATATGTCCTGCGTATACGCCATTTACGGCCATATGAATAATGGTTCCCACGTGATGACAGTCCATGTGCTGTATATTCAGATATTTCATCAGCTTTTCATTTCCGGCTGCCACTTCCACTCCATCCACCTTAGCAATGACACCTTTTCCACTGAATTCCTGAATATCTGTCACTCTGGAGCGGTCGATTTCCTTTCCATAGGCTCTCTGAAGACTCTTACTAATTGGATGGGATGAGGCACTTTCTGCAAGTGCTGCGTATTCCACCAGTTTCTCGTCCTCCATCTTACTGTGATGGATTCCATTGACTTCAAAAACACCCTGCGTCAAAGTTCCTGTTTTATCAAAAACCACATACTTGGTCTGAGACAGAGTTTCCAGATAATTGGAACCTTTGACCAGCACGCCTGCCTTGCTGGCTCCGCCAATACCTGCAAAAAAACTTAACGGAATACTAATTACAAGAGCGCAAGGACAGCTGATAACAAGGAAGGTCAAAGCTCTGTAAATCCACATTCCCCATTGTGCGTCTGCTCCCATTACAAACATTCTGATTAATGGAGGCAAAACGGCCAGTGCCAATGCACCATAACATACCGCCGGTGTATAAATTTTTGCAAATTTGGATATAAAATTCTCTGATTTTGATTTTCTGGAGCTTGCATTTTCCACCAACTCCAGAATTTTCGACACGGTGGATTCTCCAAATTCTTTCGTGGTCTGAATCTTTAATACCCCTGTCATATTAATACATCCACTAATGATTTCATCGCCCTGTTGCACTTCTCTTGGAATACTCTCACCAGTCAGTGCGCTGGTATTCAAACTGGAGAATCCCTGTACCACGATACCATCAATTGGTACTTTTTCCCCCGGCTGTACAATGATGATATCTCCAATCTCCACTTCATCCGGATCTACCTGCTCCAATTTTCCATCTTTCTCCATATTTGCATAATCCGGCCGGATATCCATTAATTCACTGATGTTTCTGCGGCTCTTCCCAACCGCATAACTCTGGAACAATTCACCAATCTGGTAAAACAACATAACGGCAATGGCCTCCGTATAATCTCCGTTATCTGCCACTGCAATGGCCATGGCTCCCACAGTTGCCACTGCCATCAGAAAATTCTCATCGAAAACCTGTTTATTCAGAATTCCTTTTCCTGCTTTGATTAAAATGTCATACCCTACAACCAGATATGGAATCAGATACAATCCGAAACGAAGTATCCCTTGTTTCACAGGAAGAAATGCCAGAACAATCATAAGTACTGCTGCCACAATAATACGGATCAGCATTTTTTTCTGTTTTCTATTCATATGCTCATGTCCTCTCTTTTTCCATAATATATTATGCACACACGATTCTTAAAGGAAAATTTCGCAATCGCTTTCCACTTTCTTACAGTTCTTTAACACTTCCTGCATGACTGCTTTTGGCTCCTGCCCTTCTTCAAACTCCACAATCATCTTCAATGTCATAAAGTTTACCGTTGCATCCTTTACCCCTGCAGTTTTCTTAGCTGCATCCTCCATCTTATTTGCACAGTTTGCACAATCTACATCAATCTTATAGCTCTTCTTCATAAGATTATCCTCCTTCATTTCATTTATATTGTTAATTATTAAACAATTAAGCAATCATTTAATTGTTATCTATAATATAAACAAAGACTATGAAAATGTCAATAGGAAAATTCATTACTTATTATTTCTTTTTTCTCAACAATATGATACAATGAGGGTTACAATCGCTTACGCTTGGGAAGCACTAAGATATAAGGAGGCATTTCATGGAACCATTACATCTTCCGCATAACCACGGACAACACATTGATGACATCATAACTCATATGCCGGAGACTTGCGATTTCCAATGTATCGCAGATATCTTCCGTCTCCTGGGTGACAGCAGCCGCATACGGATTTTCTGGATTTTATGCCATTGCGAAGAATGCGTAATTAATTTATCCGCTCTGATGGAAATGAGCAGTCCGGCTGTATCTCACCATTTAAAACAGTTAAGAGCCAGCGGACTGATTGTAAGCAGACGGGAAGGAAAAGAAGTGTATTATAAGGCAGCCGATACCAAAGAAGCACTGCTACTTCATAATATGATTGAAAAACTGGTTTCCATCACCTGCCCGAATCGATGTGAAAAAAAAGATTAGTCTTTTCTTTCGATAGACTAATCTCTTTTCTTTTATAATTATAATTCCAATAAATCCTTCACCACTTCTGAAGCAATCATCATTCCTGCCACCGATGGCACAAATGCCACACTGGCCGGCACCGGTTTCCCTTCTCCCTGGTGTTGCTGCTTTCTCGGAGGTTCCTTAGAATATACAACCTTTAACTTTTCCACTCCACGTTTCTTCAATTCTCGTCGCATTACTTTCGCTAACGGGCAGACAGAAGTCTGATAGATATCCGCCACTTCAAACATACCCGGATTTAATTTATTCCCCGCTCCCATGGCACTGATGACAGGTATTCCCGCTTCTGTTGCACGGACAATAATATCCAACTTTGCAGTCACAGTATCTACGGCGTCTACCACATAGTCATAAGCGGAGAAATCAAACTCATCTGCAGTTTCCGGCAGATAAAAACACTTATGAACCGTCACCTGAGCCGCCGGATTAATATCCAGAATCCGTTCCCGCATAACCTCTACTTTGTACTGACCTAAAGTCTTTGTTGTTGCGATAATCTGGCGATTGAGATTGGATAATGCCACAGTATCACTGTCTATCAAATCAAAGGCACCTATGCCGGTACGCACCAATGCTTCTGTTACATAACCGCCCACTCCGCCAACGCCAAAGATTGCTACCCGCTTTCCTGCAAGTCGGTCCACACTTCCGTCTCCTAATAATCGTTCTGTTCTGGAAAATTGTTCCTGCATACTAAACTCCTCTTGTATATTCTTTCAGCCATGCCTGTTCTTCTGCACTTAGATATGGCGCAATCTTATCATACACCATCTTATGGTATTCATTCAAGCTTTGTTTTTCACCGTCCGTCAAATCTTCGACACAAATACCATCCAAATCAATCGGAGCATAGGTCAGATTCTCAAATTCCAGAAATTGTCCATATTCGTTTGCCACAGATTCCCGGCATAATAATTCATTCTCGATACGAATTCCATATCTGCCTTCTTCATAGACTCCCGGCTCATCGGTTGTCACCATACCCGGTACAAAAGCTGTATCCTCCGTCTTTGCCGCAGTACTTCTCCAGCGGAATACATTTGGTCCCTCATGGACATTTAACAGATATCCGTTGCCGTGACCAGTTCCACAACGGTAATCTTTTCCCAGCTTCCACAGTGGCTCTCTGGCAAGTACGTCCAGATTCTTTCCGGTACATCCGCTCAAAAATCTGGCATTTGCAAGGGCAAGATTCCCCTTTAACACAGCAGTATACATCTGACGTTCTTCTTCTGTCAACGTTCCCAGAACAAATGTCCTTGTAATATCTGTGGATCCTTCCAGATAATGTCCTCCGGAATCCACCAGAAGAAATCCCTGGGGTTTTAACACTGCACAGTTCTCTTTGGTTGGTGCATAATGCATCATGGCAGCATTTGGTCCATAAGCGGCGATGGTATCAAAACTAATATCTACAAAATGCTCCTGCTCTGCCCTCAGACGATCCATATACTCTGCCGCATCCCATTCCGTAATCTCTTCTTTTCCGATGGAATTCTTTAACCAATACATGAATTTTGTCACAGCAATGCCGTCTTTCACATGGGCTTTTCGAATATTCTCGATTTCCACCGAATTCTTTACCGCCTTTAACAAAGTTTCCGGATTGGTTTTATCCATGATACGATTCCCCAGAAGGCATCTTGTCTGATAATTAATTCTCTGGAAGTCAACCAGTATTGGCATCTGGTTTATTTTCTTCAGATCCGGATAAAAGTCTTCATATGGTTTCCATGTCACCTGATTTTTATCCAGATACTCAAAAATCTCTTCGTTCAGACTCTGTGGACTGACATACCAGGTGCAACCATCCATCGATATCAAAAGATGGGATAAAATAACCGGAACATGTGCAATATCTCTGCCTCTTATATTCAACAGCCATGCAATGTCACATACATCTGATACCACATGAAGCTCTGTCTGGTTCTGTTTCATCTGTTCCCGTACCTCCTGCAATTTTGCATTTGTACTTTTTCCGGCATATGTTTCTTCCAGCAGAAAACCTTCACTGTGCGGAAATGGAGGGCGCTCTTCCCAAAGTTCTCCCACCAGGTCTTCTTCTACCGAAATTGTTCCTCCACAATCCTCAGCAATCCACTGATATTGCATTCCTTCCCGGGCACTCAGCACTCTTCCATCAAATCCGATGCATATCCCCTGCTTTGCATGATTCTTAATATATTCGGAAATTCGGGGAACACCTTCCATTCCTTCTTTGTATAAAATAATTCCGCTTCCTGCCAGTTCCTGTTCTGCCTGAATAAAATATCTGCCATCGGTCCAAAGACACGTCTCCTCCATGGAAACCACAGCTGTACCGGCAGAACCGCTAAATCCAGTCAAATATTCCCTTGACTTAAAATAATCACTGATGTATTCGGACTGATGAAAATCTCCTGTAGGAACAATGTAAAAATCGATTCCTTTTTCCTGCATTCGTTTTCTCAACAGACAGACTCGCTTCGCATATATATTTTCCACGTTATGATTCTCCCTTCTGAAAAGCCGTTTCATCTAATCAGTCAGAAGTCGCCCCATCATCCCATCCTTCTTAGCATGTGCAATAAATCTTTCAGCTCTTCGCTACGATTATCATATATTTCAATCACTTTGTCCAGTCTTTCTATCAGTAATTTCAAATATTTTTTATAATCGTTTCCATCATCTGCCATACTGGTATCTTCATATTTTATATTCTGCATCTGGTAGGACTGATGAATCTTATCCAGTTCTTCCTCTACATTTTCCAATTCATCCTGCATATTCAGCACCATCTCCTGTGCAATCACACCTGCAATCAATCCTTCCAGCTGTTTCGCCGATTGCAGCTGCACAAAGGATTCGTAACCATCCATTTCTTTATTATAACGGAAAAAATATGCTTCCCCCTCTAACGTAAATGCTACCTTTCCATGCAATGTCCCAAGCAATCCCTGATATCTGGCAGCAATCTGCTTTATGAGATTCAATTCCTCTTCCTCATTTCCCTGAATGACAGAAAACTCCTCCGGTTTCTTTCCCAGATATCTGCATAGTTCAAGAAATTCTTCACTTTTAAGAACGGCTGTTTCTTCCAGATTAATTCCAGTATCCTGTTTAATCTTCTGTAGTGGAATATGCTGCAGAGCCACATATTCTAAAATATTATCTTTTACCGTTTTTTTCCTCTCCTGCATTCTTTTCCTCCTTTTTTTAATTCTGTTTTTCTTAATCATATTATATTCTTAGAATCAAAGAATTTCAATAGATATTTCATTTTCCAAATATCATATTTTTGAAATTTCCAAAAGAAACTAATGACAAATCCATACCTTTTCTGTTATACTATATAAGACAAAATAAGAAAGGCATGGTTATTAGTATGGAAGAAAATCTGAAAAATAACAATTTAAAAGATAATACAAAAGAAATTGTTGCGCTCATACGAAGTAACTTGTCTTTGCAAGAGAAACGAGAGCGTTTAAATGACTATCACGAAAATGATATTGCTGAAATTCTCCCACTTCTGACGGTGGACGAACGTAAACGCCTGTACCAGCTTCTTGGTCTGGAACGAACATCCGAAATCTTTTCCTATCTGGAAGAAGATGTGGGAACTTATCTGGAAGAACTTTCTACAGAAAGGGCTGCAGACATCATCGAAACCATGGACTCTGATGATGCCATTGATGCCCTGGAAGAACTGGAAGATGATCACAGAGAAGAAATTATTTCCTTAATTAATCAGGAAGCAAAGGAAGACATCGATTTGATTTCATCCTTTGATGATGATGAAATCGGTAGCCGCATGACTACTAATTATGTGGTGATAGAGAAAACACTGACTATCCGACAGGCGATGAAGGAACTGATTTCCCAGGCAGCTAAGAACGATAATATCTCTACGATTTATGTAGTAGATCACCACGGCGTCTTTTATGGAGCCATTGGTCTTCACGATTTGATTATTGCAAGAGATTATGAAGATTTGGAATCTCTCGTGATTACTTCTTATCCATATGTGTATGCAGATGAACAGGTAGAGGAGTGTATTGAATATCTGAGAGGCTACTCCGAAGATTCCATTCCTGTACTGGACAGGAAGAAGACGCTCCTTGGTATTATTACCTCACAAGATATCGTAGAAGTTGTGGATGAAGAGATGAGTGAGGATTACGCAAAGCTGGCCGGTTTGAGTGAGGAAGAAGACTTACACGAACCGTTAAAAGCCAGTATCAAGAAACGTATGCCATGGCTTCTGGTTCTGTTGGTATTATCCCTTGGTGTATCCACAGTGGTTGGATTGTTTGAACCGGTGATTGCACAGCTGACACTGGTGGTTTCCTTTCAGTCCCTGATTCTTGGTATGTCCGGTAACGTAGGAACACAGTCCCTTGGCGTGACCATACGAGTGCTTACCAACGAAGATTTGGATTCCAAGAGCAAACGGCAGCTGGTTTTCAAAGAAGTCCGTATCGGTCTTCTCAATGGATTTCTTTTGGGAATTCTAACCTTCCTGTTTATTGGCATTTATATTTTAGTTTTCAAACATTACTCCCCACTATTTGCATTTGCAGTATCGGGCTGTATTGGACTGGCACTGGTGGTTGCCATGGGAATTTCCAGTTTTATGGGAACTACCATCCCAATCGGATTAAAGAAAATGGGCATGGATCCTGCTGTAGCTTCCGGACCATTAATTACAACGATTAATGACCTGTCTTCCGTTATCACCTACTACGGATTGGCATGGATTTTATTGCTGAATACTTTAAATCTTGCAGGATAACAAAAAGTCTTACAACTCCCGTTTGATCGAGATTGTAAGACTTTTTTGTTCTGTTTTAAGTTTTTCTATTTACCTGTCAATGGCTGCAGTGTCCTCCACAATGCTTACAGTCACAGCCACACTGAAGAGACTTTCCTTTTTTCTTATCACGGGCCATACTGTAAATAACAAGACCCACAATTCCTGCTAAAATCAATCCTACAATACATGTAGCCATATACTCACCTCTGACTTTCTTATATGATACGATTATGCACCTACTACCTTGCTATTGACTGCTGTCTTTTTATCCTCTTTTGCCGGTCTTACAAGGAGATAAATGAAACCGGCTATCAGGATAAATGCCACAACAGTTCCAACTCCGAATACACCTTCTGTAATCAACATACCAATCTGATAAATACAAAGTGAAACAACATAAGCGAAAATTGTCTGATATCCAATGGCAAACCAGAACCACTTTGTATTATTCATTTCTCTTTTTATTGCGCCCATTGCCGCAAAACATGGTGCGCAAAGAAGATTAAATACCAGGAAAGAATATGCTGCCACACTGGAAATTGCCGTACCCACTGCAGTCAGAAGCTCTGGTGTGTCTTCTGCTACCTCTCCTGCAATTCCAAAGAGAATACCGAATGTAGCAACTACATTTTCTTTGGCGATTAAGCCTGTTACAGCAGCCACCGTCATCTTCCAGTCAGCAGATCCGGTCCATCCAAGAGGTGCAAAGATTGGTGCAATGAAACCACCGATTTTTGCCAGAATACTTTCGTTCAACTGTTCTGCTTCCAACATTCCAAACTTGCCGTCTACCCAGCCAAATCCCTGTAAGAACCAGAGAACAATGGTGGACAGAAGAATGATGGTTCCTGCTTTTTTGATGAAGGACCAACCTCTTTCCCACATACTTCTGAGTACGTTTCCAACGGTTGGTAAATGATAAGCAGGAAGTTCCATAACAAATGGAGCAGGATCTCCTGCGAACATCTTTGTTTTCTTTAAAATAATTCCAGAGCAGATAATTGCTGCCACACCTACAAAATATGCACTCCATGCAACCCATCCTGCATTGTCAAAGCATGCGCCGGCAATCAATGCGATAATCGGAAGCTTTGCACCACAAGGAATAAAGGTGGTTGTCATAATCGTCATTTTACGGTCTCTGTCACTTTCAATCGTTCTTGAGGCCATAATTCCCGGAACTCCACAACCGCTTCCGATTAACATCGGGATAAATGATTTTCCGGAAAGACCAAATTTACGGAAAATACGGTCCATGATAAATGCAACTCTTGCCATATATCCACATGATTCAAGGAATGCAAGGAATATGAACAGGACTAACATCTGCGGAACAAAACCAAGTACTGCGCCAACACCGGAAACAATTCCATCTGCAATCAGTCCTGTCAGCCATGCAGCACAACCAACGGAATCCAGGAATGACTGTACACCCGGAACAATCCATTCCCCAAACAAAGTATCATTGGTAAAACCAGTCAGCCAGTCACCTACCGTTGTAATGGATACATAATAAACAAGAAACATGACTGCCGCAAAAATAGGAAGGGCAAGCCAACGGTTTGTCACAACACGGTCAATCTTGTCAGATACCGTAAGTTTCTCTTTCTGACTCTTTGTAACACATTCTCCAATGATGGAAGAAATGTATTCGTATCTTTCATTGGTAATGATACTCTCTGTATCATCATCAAATTGATCTTCCATCTCTTTGATTTCCGCTGATACATCCGGTACCAGTTTCATCATTTCATGAATTTTCTCATCTTTTTCCAATAATTTGATTGCAAAGAAACGTTTCTGGCTGTCCGGAACATCCTTTTCCAGTTTCTCTTCCACTCTGCCAATGATTTCCTCTACATCTTTATGGAATTCATGCACCGGAACCGCATGATTCTTTCCTTTTGCAAGTTCCACCGCACGACCGGCAGCCTGTTTGATACCGGTTCCTTTTAATGCGGAGATTTCCACAACTTCGCAGCCTAACTTCTTGCTGAGTTTATTGATATGTATCTTATCACCGTTTTTTTCAAGAATATCTGTCATATTCACAGCCATGATGACCGGGATTCCCAGTTCCATAATCTGTGTGGACAGATAAAGATTTCTTTCAATGTTGGTACCATCTACAATGTTAATAATCGCATCCGGTTTCTCATGAATCAGATAATTTCTCGCAACTACTTCCTCCAGGGTATATGGAGAAAGAGAATAAATACCCGGCAAGTCGATGATTGTTACATCTTTGTATCCCTTTAACTTGCCTTCTTTCTTTTCAACTGTAACGCCCGGCCAGTTTCCCACGAACTGATTGGAACCGGTCAGAGCATTGAATAATGTTGTTTTACCGCAGTTTGGATTTCCTGCTAATGCAATCTTAATTGACATTTCAATTCTCCTTATCTTTCAATTTGTTTGTGTGGATTAATTTCAATTTGTTTTACCTCCCCAAAATTAGATTCCACTAACCTATATGTAAAAAAATATCAGTTATTCCACTTCAATCGAATCTGCATCTGCCTTACGCAAAGATAATTCATATCCTCGAACCGTTACTTCTACCGGATCTCCCAGAGGCGCTACTTTTCTCACATAAACCTCCACTCCTTTGGTAATGCCCATATCCATGATTCTTCTTTTCACCGGTCCATCGCCCCACAATTTCTTTACCTTTACGGTCTGACCACAGGCCACTTCCTTTAGTGTTTTCATCCTTTCCGTTACCTCCTAAACGAGTCTTTCGACTAATGGGTTATTTTCCACATTTTTTCTCAAGAGTTAGTATATTCTAATATTTATTAGTTGTCAAGTACTTTTTAAGGTTTTTGTTTGACAATTTTTAATAAGTGTTTGAAAATACTTCCATTTCATGTTATACTAGATAAAATATAGCAAACAAATGAATTTTAACATATGAGGTGAGGAATTATGGCAACAAATGAATCAGCAGAAAATTATCTGGAAACCATTTTGATGTTAAGCAAAAAGCTTCCAGTGGTAAGAGCTGTAGATATTTCCAATCAGCTTGGCTTTAAGAAATCAAGCGTCAGTGTTGCGATGAAGAATTTAAGGGAAAAGAATCATATCACAGTGACAGACGCCGGTTTTATTTATCTCACAGAGAGTGGCCGTGCAATCGCAGAAATGATCTACGAGCGCCATGAATACATATCTGCCTGGCTGCAGTCTCTTGGTGTTCCAAAGGATATTGCCACAGAAGACGCTTGCAAAATGGAGCATGTGATTAGCAAAGAGAGTTTTGAGGCAATTAAGAAACATTGTACTCCAACCTAAAAAGAAAGTTGTACAGATAGTCCCTGACTATTCTGTCAACTTTCTTTTTTTATCATGTTTTATTTTTTCTTATCACATTCCTGATTTCCTCTGCCAGCGTCGGACCGCTCACTGCCAGAATGTCCATATGATCACTTGGAATCAAATCCCCATCCTCATATCCGCAGACCAGGCCTCCCGCTTCTTTTACTAACAGGATACCTGCCGCACAATCCCAGATTTTCAGATGTTTTTCCAGATAAGCATCATGTCTTCCGCATGCCACATAGGCAAAGTCCATTGCTGCACTGCCCATCCTGCGAATATCATTGCTTTGCTTGAATAATTCCTGAAACGTTCTGAAATTGTCTTCTGCCAGTTCCTTATGATAAGGTGAGGTTCCTATGGACACCAATGCATCATGCAGGCAATTCACCCCTGACACATGAATCGGTTTTCCATTCAAAAATGCACCTCCCTGCTTCACTGCATGGAAAATTTCTCCGGAAAAGAACTGGTAAATCACACCGAATACAATTTCTTTTCCATCATACAACGCCAGAGAGCAGGCACTCTGTTTATAATCTTTAATAAAGTTGGTGGTTCCATCGATGGGGTCCAGAATCCATACCGGTTTCTCTCCCAGTGGAAAATATCCGGTTTCCTCTCCCATAAATCCAATCTCCGGATACATTTCATGTAATCTCTGCTGAATAAATTCCTGCACCTGAATATCTCTGTCTGTCACAAAGTCTGCTCTTCCCTTTACATGAATTTGTTCTTCCGAAATAGGAGCTTCCACAATCTGTTTTGTTTGTTTCACCAATTCTATGACTTTGATATAATCCATTTTCTCAGACTCCTGATATATAATTACATGCCTGAAGCGCTGCTACTGCTCCATCCGAAGCAGCTGTGGTCAACTGTCTCACCTGTTTTGTCCTACAGTCTCCCGCGGTAAACACGCCTTCCATGCTGGTGCCACATTCCTCACCTGATATGATATAACCGTGGTCATCCATCTTTACCAAATCCTCAAATGGCTGGTTTACCGGTTCCTGACCAATGGCAACAAAAATTCCACTGACCGGAATATCCTTTTCTTCCCCTGTATTCTTATCTTTCACTGTAACAGAGGATAATCTGTCCTCTCCGTTTAGACGAATGACATTGGCATTCAAGATAAATACCACATTTTCTTTTTCTCTCAGGGCGTCCAGGATTTTCTTTTCACCTCGAAACTCCTCCCTGCGATGAATTAGATAAACTGTTTTACAATAATTGGAAAGAAATAAGGCATCTTCCAAAGCAGTGTTTCCACCGCCTGCCACCGCCACATCTTTTCCCCGGAAAAACATTCCGTCACAGGTAGCACAGTAAGATACCCCGGCACCGGTCAGTTCCTCTTCTCTATCCAGTCCAAGTCTCCGATTCCTTGCTCCGGTAGCAAGAATGACACTATGACATTCATAGACATGGTCTTTTGTCACTACCTTTTTCAACTCTCCCTGCTCTTCGATGGCAGTTACTTCTTCGTAAACTACCTCTGCACCAAGATTTACCGCCTGATTATACAGGTTGGTTGCAAACTCATACCCGGATATCTTCTGAATTCCTGGATAATTCTCCACCTCCGGTGTATTGATAATCTGTCCGCCATAAGTGGATTTCTCCAATACCAGGACACTTTTCCCTGAACGCACTCCATAAATGGCCGCGGACAGACCTGCCGGTCCTGCACCTACGATAATGATATCATACATCATATTTCGCTCTTCCTTTGATTATATTCCAAAATAAGCTGCAAGCTCAGACTTTGGCATTGCACCCATGGTTTTCTTCACTTCTTTGCCATCCTTCATCATAATGAATGTAGGAATGGACATAACGCCAAATTTCGCTGCAAGCTCTGGCTGCTCATCCACATTAATCTTACCAAACTTTACATCCTGAATTTCATCTGCCAGTTCTTCCACTACCGGTCCCATCATCTGACACGGTCCACACCATGCTGCCCAGAAATCAATGATTACCGGCTTATCTGCCTGCATAACCTCTGCATCAAAATTTTCCTTTGTTATCACTACTACTGACATATCTCTACCTCCAATTTCTTAAAAATCTCCTGCCCGTATCTGCATTTCATTGACGGACATTTTTTCTCCATCCAGATACAAATCATACTGAATTTCTACCGTAATTCCCTGCTCTGTCACCTTGTATCCCAATTCCTGCGTATCAACAGCCATGGCAATGGTTCCATAAGGTGTATGATAATCCACGCGCGTCATCATTCCTCTGACAAATATCATCTTTGATTCTGTATAGCCACGCTTCGTCACTTCAATGGTTTCATCTGTTATTTTAATCAGAGTCCTGGTCGAATCCCCTTCTTCTGATAATTCTTCGTATTTCAGATAATATTTTCCTGCCACGGTGCAGAATTCTCCGAATGCTGCCGTTTCCATTACTTCCTCTGTGCCATCTCCCTTTTGGAGACCCCGAATCCATATTTTCACTTCTTGCTTCAAAGAATACACCACCACCTTCCGTCCCTATCATATCATCTTATCCTGTCAATTGCAATGCCAGAATCAAAATAATCCGGAAAGCAAATCCCACAATTTAAATCTCACTTCTACCTCTCCTTTGGCACATCCTCCCTCCGTGATGACTTTGTAACATTCCTCATCCATGATATTTTTTAGCATTTCTTTGGAATCCTCTGGTACATATCCATACGTTGCATCCACAAAACAGAGGGGCGGATAGAGAATACACCACCAGTTTTTCCCTTGCGCCTCACCAATCTGAATACGAAATGCCTCATATTCTCCCGCAGGCAATGTCACATCTCCATAGGATTTAACCGGAAAGAAATCCCGGGTCAGCTCTGCCGTTACTTCATATTGATATCCATTTTCCTTTATGACATTCTCAGCCAGGGCGATTACCTCTTCTTTGTGGTTTTCCACAATTCTTTTCGATTCCTCTAAGGATAATTGTTCTTCTTGTAAATATGGTTCTAAATACGCAATCACCTGTTCCTTCACTTTTAATTTCAGATTCTGATCTTCCTGACTGTCACTGTTTGCCAGCACATGAAACCGAAGAATACTCTCTGCCAGCTCTTTTTGCACCTCGCCACTATTTTCTCTGTCTCTTCCATATGTAGCCATTGCTCCTATCACGATTGCTGCCGCAACCATAATCATTCCTAATTTTCCTTTCATAATCAATACTCCATTTCCAATATTTGGCGCCTGTCTAAAGTATTGCCACAGAAAATTTATTTATTCGATTTATATATTGAAATTTTCAGGAAATCAAGGTACTATACTAGAAAGAGCAGAAAGAACTCAGACTGGAGGTTATCTTCATGGATAAAAATATAAATATAGAGAAAAATCTTGCGCCCATCGGCATCTTTGATTCCGGCGTAGGCGGACTGACTGTAGCACGGGAAATTATGCGCCAGCTGCCCAACGAATCTGTGGTCTATTTCGGCGACACAGCCCGGGTACCATACGGCTCCAAATCTCAGGGCACAATTATCAAATATTCCAGACAGATTGTACGGTTTCTCATGACCAAAAAGGTAAAAGCCATTGTCATTGCCTGCAACACTGCAAGCGCCCTGGCTCTGGAAGAATTACAGAAAGAATTTGATTTGCCAATTATCGGCGTCATAAAACCAGGCGCTAAGACCGCCATTGCCGGTACGGTCACAAGGCGCATCGGCGTCATAGCCACAGAAGGAACGGTACATAGTCAGATTTATACAAAAGTGATTCATCAATATGACCCGGATGCAGTGGTAATCAGCAAACCCTGTCCCCTTTTTGTTCCTCTGGTAGAAGAAGGATGGCTGCACGATACGGTTACGGACGAAGTCGCAAGGAGATATCTGTCCGAGTTTGATGACAAAAACATTGACTCGCTGATTCTTGGATGTACACACTATCCACTGCTTCGAAACACCATCAAGAAAATCATGGGAAGCAGGGTGAATCTCATTAATCCTGCATACGAGACGGCTTTAAGCCTGCGCGAATTACTTTGTACCCATAATCTTGCTTCTCCTTTGCAGACCATTGTCGACAGCCATATGCATCAGTTCTATGTCAGTGACACTCCTGAGAAATTCATGGCTTTTGGAAATTCTATTGATCTTCCATTCTATATCGAAAAAGTAGAGCAAATAAATATAGAGTCCTTTTAACCAAAAGGGCTCTATATTCTCCTCACCTCTCACTTAATAAGCTAAAATCTCATATCCGTCCTCTGTAACAAGAACCTGTATCTCCCACTGTGCAGATGGTTTTCCATCTTCTGTCCGGATGGTCCATCCATTGTCTTCGTCTTCATAAATATCCGCTGTTCCCATGTTTACCATCGGTTCAATGGTAAATACCATGCCCGGCACCATCATCATCTCTGTCCCTCGTTTGGAAACATAGCTCACCCACGGTTCCTCGTGAAATTCCAGACCAATGCCGTGACCGCCGATTTGCCGCACAATGGTATATCCATGAGCCATTGCATAGTCATTGATGGCCTGTCCCATATCGCCAAGAAATCCCCATGGTTTTACTTCTTTTAATCCCACATCAAGGCATTCTTTTGCCACCTGAACCAATTTCTTCTTTTCCTCAGACACTTCCCCGATGCAAAACATTCTGGAGGAATCAGAGAAATAACCATTTAAAATGGTGGAACAATCCACGTTGATGATATCTCCATCTTTTAATACAATATTCTTATCCGGAATTCCGTGGCATACTTCTTCATTAATGGATGTGCAGACACTCTTCGGAAAGCCTTCATAATTCAGTGGTGCAGGGATTCCACCTCTCTGGGTTGTCTGTTCGTACACCCACCGGTCAATTTCTTCTGTGGTCACACCCGCTTTGATATGCTCTGCCACATAGTCCAGCACCGCAATATTTATGGCAGCGCTTTTTCGGATTCCCTCAATCTGTTCCGGCGTCTTAATCAGGTCATGAGTGGGTACTTCATGTCCTTCCCTCTCTGCCTGTTCGATTTTACTGTCAAAATTATAATGGCATTTCTTATATTTTTGCCCGCTTCCACACCAGCAGGCATCATTTCTTCCTAATTTTATCATATCTTTTCTCTCTTTTCTTCGTTGTCATATTCTCCGGAAAATGCAAATCCATGATTCATCGGACCGCTTCCCTTTCCCAAATCAAGCATCTGTGCCAGTGCCAGGGAAATATAATTTTTTGCCTGTCTCACCGCTGTTTCCAAATCTTTTCCTTTTGCCAGATTGGAAGCTATTGCGGAAGAAAGGGTACATCCCGTTCCATGTGTATTAGGATTATCAATTCTTTTCCCAGAAAACCATGTCTTTCCGCTCTCCTGAAAGAGCAAATCGTTGGCATCCTGAATCTGATGCCCACCTTTTAATAATACGGCACATTTGAATGTATGATAAATCTCTTCTGCCGCTTCCTCCATATCCTGCGCAGTCTCAATCTTTCTTCCTGTCAGCACCTGTGCCTCCGGAATATTCGGTGTAATCACTGCAGCTAATGGAAAAAGTCTTTCCTGCAGCACCTCTATGGCATCGTCACTGATTAACTTCGCTCCACTGGTAGCAACCATAACCGGGTCCACTACCACATTTTTCGCCTCATATTGCTGAAGCTTTTCTGCGATTATGCGGATGAGTCCCACCTCAGAAACCATACCAATTTTCACCGCATCCGGATAAATATCCGTAAACACTGCATCCAACTGCTGCCCCAGAAACTCCGGCGGCACGTTGAGGATTCCTGTTACTCCGGTGGTATTCTGCGCAGTCAGTGCAGTAATTGCGCTCATGGCATATACTCCATTTGCCATCATGGTCTTCATGTCTGCCTGAATTCCCGCACCTCCGCTGCTGTCACTTCCCGCTATCGTCAATGCTGTAAACATAATACAACCTCCATATCTATTTCTACATGATATTATAAGCAAAGTTAAGAATCGCTAACACCCATTATAGCATAAATAAAAAAAATTGTATACTTTTTCCACTTCCGTACATTCTATTACTATCCATGATTGAAAAAGGAGGTTACTATGAATCAGACACTTTCCACATCCCTTGCACAGAATACTCAGATTCTGGATGGATTGTTTACCAACTGCGATGATATCAAGAAACGCACCATGAAACTAGGCTCTGATGCCAATGTAGATGCCTGTATTTACTATGTAGAAGTAACCGTAAACAACCTGAGCGTAGAAGAATCTGTCATTGGAAAACTAATCAGTCGTCTGATGTCCAAAACACCTCAGGAAATCTATCAGTATCTAAGCGCCAACGCATTGGGTATTACCGACGTGAAAGAACTGTCTACATTTGATGAAATTGTGATGGGCGTTATGATTGGAGATGGCGTCATTCTCATTGACGGCTACGACAAAGCGGTAAAAATCAAGAGCAAGGGCTATCCCATGATGGGAATCTCTTCCTCCGAACGTGAAAATGTTATGCGGGGGTCCAGAGAAGGTTTTGCCGATGCACTAAAAAGCAACACTGCCTTAATGAGAAAACGCATCCGCACCAATCAGTTAAAAGTCCAGGAATTCATTATAGGAAAAGAGTCCAATACCACAGTTGCCCTTGTATATATGGACAATCTTGTCCGGAAACAAGTGCTGGCAGAAATTACCGCAAGGATTCAAAATCTGGACATTACCAATCTGACGGATACCGGAATTATCGAACAGCTGACAGAGGAAAGTGACCGCTCACCATTTCCCCAGTATCAGACAACAGAACGGCCGGATACGGCTGTCCAGGCTGTCATGAAGGGGCGGATTACCCTGTTTGTGGATAATACACCGGTGGCTCTGCTGCTGCCTACGAATTTCAATGATTTTCTAAAAACACCGGATGATTATTATGAACGATATGGCATTGTGACATTGGCAAGGATTGTCCGCTATGTGGCAGCTTTTTTCTCCTTATGCCTTCCTGCAGTTTATCTGGCAGTGATGACGTACCATCCTGATATTTTGCCCGCCAATATGCTGTTTGCCTTTGCCAGCGGCCGCTCCAGTGTTCCGTTCCCCAGTGTGGCTGAGGTATTTATCATGGAGTTTGCCTTTGAACTTCTGCGGGAAGCAGGAATCCGCATCCCCGGTCCCATGGGAAGCACCATCGGTATTGTTGGAGGTCTGATTATCGGACAGGCGGCAGTATCTGCAGGCATCGTCAGTCCTGTGATTGTTGTAGTGGTTGCCTTTACGGCTCTGTCCTCCTTTGCCATTCCAAACAACGAATTATCCTCCGCATTTCGGATTTTAAAATATTTTCTTATTCTGCTCTCCTATGCCCTTGGATTCTTTGGCATCGTGCTGGGATTTATCCTGATTGCACTCCATCTGGCCTCATTGAGAAGCTTTGGTCTGCCTTACCTTATGCCTATTGCAGCAGGAGACATCAATCAACGAAAGGATATGAAGGATATGCTCCTTCGATTTCCTCTGAAAAAAATGTAAAGATGATGAAAGGAGTCCCTCATGTTTTCTGAAAATCAAAAATTATCCGATAACGGTATCCGAAAAATGATTATCACGGAAGAAATCGGCTTAATCTTCCTGTTTTCCACATATTTTGCAGAACAGCTGGATATCCTCACCGGGTTTGGTATTTTTACGGCAATCTTTGTCTTTTCTCTTGGATATCTGTTTCTTGTCTTCCGAATCTTGAAAAAACAGGAGCAAGGCTTCCCTTGCTCCGCAAAATTACAGTTTTTTATCAAATGGAAAACAAAGATAAAGGGATTTTTACTGACCGGATTCGGGGTTCTGATGTTGATTAAATATGTCCATGAACAACTGCTGCCCGGCACGCATATTCTCTTTATCGGCGCAATGATTTATCTCTGTGTCTTTTTGGTTGCCCGCAAGGAAACGGAAATTCGGGGACGGCTCTGTGAACTCCTCTATCCCTTTGTCATTGTTCCCATTCTGGCTGTCATTGTATATGAAGTGTTCTGCATTGACTACCACAACTTTTTCTCCACATTTCTTGGAAATCTTCTTCCGGAATATGATTTGACGGGGCGAAACTTTCTGAAGCTTTTTCTCACTGCATTTTTCTCCTTCCTGATTCTGTCCCCCTGGGGATATCTTTTGTCTAAAACACCTTTTTTCCATCAGACAGAACAGGCAAAGAAATGCTTCTTAAAAACTTCACTGTTTTTATATCTTTTGTGCATCATTCAGTTTCTGATTTCCAAGCTGACCTATCATGTAAATCCTGTCCTTTCCGTGGTCATCAGCCTGATTATGTACATTGCGACACAACTTCACTATGGACTTCCGGGAAAAAAGGCTCTTTCCTGCGGATATACTTTGGCTGCCTTTGTTTTTTCCTCCATCCTTCTTGTGCTTCCTGCTACGTTGTCCTCCAGTCACCTGTACACCTATTTATCCCGTGCGGACTTCCACCGGCTGTACGAGAGTAAGGCAAAGTTTATTGATGCCAGAGAACTGGAAAATCGCAGTTTTGTGTTATCCATGGTTATCTCCGAGGAACAGGGGACTCCTTTGTATCTCTGTGAGCTGGCAGACTATTCGGCCGGAGCAGGGCAGTTATCCTCCATGTATATGAAAGTAACAAATCTGGAAGATTATCCACTTGCAGGAGGAAAACCACTGGACTTTTCCCACATTCGGGCCATTGTCATTGATGATTCTGTGGAAAACTTTACCGAGACAGACTTTTATGAACTGACGGATCAGTACCGCATCCCCGGAACAACTCTGATTTTTCAAAAAAAAGACTTCCCTCAGACCTTTGACCACCTCATGGCTGAGCTGGAGGATATCGGTCTGGGAGAAGTCTTAAGTACGCTGGCTGAAAACCAGAACATCCACAAGGAACTGATGCTGCGGAATTTAACCTCGCACTGATTTAATATACTGTCTGGATTGTAATATTACTGTAGAAGAAGTTCAGGATATCCTGATATCCCATTCCATTGCTGCCCATAGTGTTTGCTCCATTCTGGCTCATACCTGCACCATGTCCGTAGCCGCCTCCTATGAACCGGTAGCCTGTAAGGGTATCCCCTTCTTTTACTTCTTCCGTGACAAAGAAGGCACTTGGAAGGGATGTTAAATGATTTACTGTACTTCCATCATTTTTTAATATATCACATCCGGACGGATTGAAAATCTTGCGAATAAAGGATTCTGTCTTTATCATGACCGTTGCCACGTCTCCCCGGATAATCACATATTCCAGCACTCCTCCGGTTCCTCGCGTACCCGTCTCTATGGAACGTACATTTCCCACAGTAGAGATTTCTTTGCTGACATATTCATTGCCTTCCAGCGTCAATACCTTCTCCGGTCCTGACGCATAGAGTGACGGCAACATCTGATTCACTCCTTCGGTGAGTTTTGCCAGCGGCACCGTTACATTCCAGCGATACCACGCATAATCTTTATCATAAGTATTGTAAGGAGTGCTGATGAACATTTTAAACTGTGCCTCATCTGTCAAATCAATGGATACATTATCACCTGTCAGCATTTTTCCTTTGATATAGTCATATCCATCTCCTCCCCAGATGGTGGCGTCCGTGCTACTTCCACAGGAGGTGGAATAGAAGAAGGCACTGATTGCTTCCCCTTCATTCATCATGACCTGCCCATAGGTAGCATCTACCGCCTGATTGGTGGAAGTCTGTTCTGCGGAATTATTATACACCTGGAAACTGGTACTGTCATCCACATGGGCCCCCAGCCATGCATAGGTATTGGAGGTCATTTGTCTGCAGGCATAACTTCTTGCACAGACTGCCTGCGCTTTTAAAGCCTCCGTGTTGTAAGTATATGGCATCTCACTCGGTACCACTCCATAGAGATACTGCTCCAATGGCAATTCATTAATCATCACCAGTCCCTCGTTGGTTTTCAGCACTTCAATGGTTCCACGATACTGGGGATTGCCGTATCCCCGTTCCAGAGACTTCACTGTGATTTTTCCCTGACTGTCACTTGTGGATAACACCAGTTTTCCCGAAGCAAGGTATGGACTGTCTGGCGTAATCGTAAACTCTTCCCCCGGCAGAAAACTTTTGGTCTCTGTTCCATAACGAAACTGAAAAGCCACATCGGAAGAAACCAGAATACTGTCGTGATAAATATCCTGAAATCCGTTGTCTTTCAGAACCACGCGAATATTCTGTGCCACAAAGTTCCGGTCAATGAGTACTGCACATAATTTGCCATCTTCAATCAAGAATTTTTGAACATCATATCCCACTACCATATCATAAAGGGTCTTTAACTCAATCTCTCCGTAAGTCTTATATACCCTTAGATTCTCATCCACTTCATAAGTACCCTGTCCATCTATTTCCACCATCTTGTCCGTATACTTCACCAGTTTTCCACTGACGTATCCCTGTTTCATCATGTAATTTTTCACTTTCCCCTTCTCCAGAGATATATCTGCAATGGCGTTGGTCACAGATAATTTCTTATCATCGATGGAGAATGTTCTTACCACTCCATTGATAAATGCGTTGATGGTCCCATTCTCAGCATTGGTAACCAAAGCATTTGGATACGTTACCTCTTCTGACACCAAAGCTTTCACACAGAGGATTCGATCCCCTTTCGTTAACACGGATACTTTCTTATCAATATAGAAATCCATGGAAATTCCTGTATGTACATATTGTCCTTCGGTTGTCACAAGAGTCCATGCTGCCAGAGATGCTGCATTGCTGACGGTTGCCACGACGGAAAGTTCTTTTTCCTCCACCTTCTCCACATTCAGATACTCTGCCAGAGCGGTGACAATCTCTGCCCACTCCGTTCCGGAAATGGTCTGTGTAGCATTATGATTGTTCACAAACCCTTGTAGCTTTTTATCCGAAATCTTCATATTTTCCCAAAGCTGTTCCAGCTTCTTATAGGTGAAAGCGGTTTGTGCCTCCTTCTTCTCCGGTATAATCTGTTTCTCTGTGATATATCCTCTCTCATACAACAGATTCATATACGGCACATACCATTCTGTATTATTTTCAAAATGACTGGCTGCTACCTGGCAGTCTTCTTCCTCTGCCACCAACAGTGCCACTGCCCGACAAACCTGTCCAGTCGTAACCGGCGACTGATGTGGATTTTGCTCCTCACTGGTTATTCCACGATACAACATTACACATGCCAGGATAACAATACATATTCCCAATATTCCAATTAATTTTTTATTCCGCATGGGTATTTTCCTTTCTTCTTTATCCGGTGTTACCATGTATATGTATGGCACAGCCTGTTCATGCCATCCATCCAATTTTCTTATAAATATAAAAAGGTATAAGAAAAGGCTGCCATTCAGCAGCCCATTTTTACCTTTTTACCCCAAGGTGCCGGTCCCGCATTTTTGAGTCCTAGCCGAGCTAGGTGGGCAACCGCAACTGACATTCTGAAGTCCACTCTATGGAGGCTTTCCATCCTGCCAGCGATATAGGAATCCCGTTTAAACAAATGTAGGTTCAAAATATACAGGGTTATCGAACACCCCAGGAATTGCAAATCACATCTCTTTCGTTATCAATAGTATATCCTATTTTCAGTATATTATCAAGAAGTTTTTTTATGACACCATTGGAAATTTATAACAATTTTTTTACTTCTTCCAATAAGGTTTCTCTCCTGTTTGCAGAGGCATCTTCCAACACCATATCAAACAATGCATTTAGAATTTCACCCATTCTCACTCCAGATTCCACACCTGCCTCTTTCAGATCCTTTCCGTTTACAGCCAGCTCCCGAATGCTTAAACAATCGCCATTTTCCACGATTTCTTTCCAGTTCTGTTGTACCTCCAAAAAGGTTTCGGTATCCACATTGCCCAGTATCTCCCGATATCTGAGATAACCCTCAAAGATATCTTTTCCGATTTTGACAATCAGACGACGAAGATATGGCTTGTCCTTCTGCAGTTGTTCTGCCTGGAATGCCTTATATTTCTCACAGATATGAATGGTTTTATTGTCAAATTTTAAACTTTTCAGTAGTCTCCTGTATGGAACATAGGAGAGAAACAGGCTCCACCGCAGGTAGTGATCCGGTTCGGTCTTTCCCAGTTTTTCTGCCAGTTCTTCCATCGCATTACCGGCACTGTTTTCCTCCTTCTCACAGTCTGCAAAAATCTCCTGCAACAGCCCGGTCTTCTCCAGCATTATTACTCTGTCCGGATGTGGAGAAAGTAATAACTTGTCCAGTTCTGTCTGAATCCGTTCCCGACTGATTTTTTTCAATGTAGGAGCCAGTTCTGTGACAGCCACCATGGTTTCCTGATCAATCTGAAATCCCAGCTGTGCACTGAACCGGACTGCCCTTAATATTCTCAATGCGTCTTCCAAAAAACGTTCCGTGGCAATTCCCACACATCGGATAACTTTCGTCTGTAAATCCTCCATGCCATGGAATTTATCCACAATCCCGGTACGATCACTGTATGCCATGGCATTGATAGTGAAATCCCGACGTTTCAAATCTTCTTCCAGACTCGGTGTGAAAATGACTTCCTTTGGATGTCTGCCATCCTCATATTTTCCATCAATCCGGTAAGTTGTAACTTCATATCCCACATGATGCATCATAACCGTAACCGTTCCATGCTGAATACCGGTATCCAAAGTTTTATGAAACAGCTCCTTGACCTGTTCCGGTTTTGCCGAGGTGGTAATATCCCAGTCTTTCGGTTCTTTTCCCAAAAGACTGTCGCGGACGCACCCTCCTACCGCATATGCCTCATATCCGTGTTCTTCCAGTATGGAAATAATTGTCTTCACATCCGTGGGCATAGTAATATTCCTGCTCATATTTTAGTATGCCTTACCCCAATATACCATCTTCTTTGCAGGTTTTCCACAACATACGCATACATCGGATAACTGCTCCTGTTGGAATGGCATACATCTGGATGTAGCTGTGGTATCTTCTTTAATCTTGTCTTCACAAGCCTGTTCTCCACACCACATTGCTTTGATAAATCCTGGTTTGTTTGCAACTGCATCCTTGAATTCTTCATAATTCACTGCCACTGTGGTATGGGCATCTCTATGCATTCTTGCTCTTTCCAGCATCTCATGCTGCATGGTTTCCAGAACTTCTCCCACCTTTGCAGCAATTTCGTCCAGAGATACTGTCATTTTTTCTCCTGTATCTCTTCTTGCAATCACTGCCTGATTTGCTTCTATATCTTTTGGTCCAATTTCCACTCTGACAGGAATTCCTCTCATCTCCTGCTCTGCAAACTTAAATCCCGGACTCTTATCGGTATCGTCTACCTTCACACGGAAACCGGATAATACTTCTTTCAGTTCATATGCCTTATCCAGAACGCCTTCCTTCTTCTGCATGATTGGCACAATCATAACCTGTGTTGGTGCAAGTTTTGGAGGAAGTACCAGACCATTGTCATCACCATGTACCATGATAACCGCACCAATCAGACGGGTGGTCATACCCCAGGAAGTCTGATGTACATATTTTAATTTATTATCTTTGTCCGTAAACTGAATTCCAAAAGCTTTTGCAAATCCGTCTCCGAAATTATGACTGGTTCCTGACTGCAATGCTTTCCCGTCATGCATCAGTGCCTCGATGGTGTAAGTAGCTTCTGCACCTGCAAATTTTTCCTTATCTGTCTTTCTTCCGCGAACAACCGGAATCGCAAGGAATTCTTCACAGAAATCCGCATAAAGATTCAGCATCTGCTGGGTTCTTTCTTCTGCCTCTTCTGCTGTAGCATGTGCGGTATGTCCTTCCTGCCATAAGAATTCTCTGGAACGCAGGAATGGTCTTGTCTCTTTCTCCCATCTTACCACAGAACACCACTGGTTGTATACCTTTGGCAAATCACGGTAAGACTGAATATCATTTTTATAAAAATCACAGAATAATGTCTCAGATGTAGGTCTTACACACATTCTTTCCTGCAGAGGCTGTAATCCTCCATGTGTGACCCATGCAACTTCCGGAGCGAAACCTTCCACATGATCTTTCTCTCTCTGTAACAGGCTTTCCGGAATAAACATTGGCATATATACATTCTGCACTCCTGTTGCTTTGAATCTCCGATCAAGTTCCTGCTGGATGTTTTCCCAAAGGGCATATCCTGCGGGTTTGAAGATCATACATCCTTTTACACTGGAATAATCCATCAGTTCTGCCTTCTTCACCACATCGGTATACCACTGGGCAAAGTCCACATCCATGGATGTAATCGCTTCGACTTTTTTATCTGATGCCATTTTAAAATCCTCCTAAATTTCTTTTTGCTAATAGTAGAGTTTAACATAAGACTCTTAAGTTGACAAGTTCTTTTCTTCCAGATATTCTTGCGCATTATCAGAGAAATCTCCCGCATCCATTCCTACTGCCTGACGACAAAATTCTTGAATAAAGGACTGATCTATGACACCTTTCTCATAACTGTCTGTCAATCTGTCAAAGTAAAAATCTGAAATAAACTCAAAATAACGATTGCTCAGATGATTTCCTTCAATATATCTGTCATACAACTGTGAAGCTGACACAAATTCCTGATTTTTAATCTGTTTCAGTGCAGTTGTCGGGACTGACTGATATATCCATACGATTCCCACGCAAAGAGCCACAGACACCGCCATTATGGCTAATTTAACTATCTTTACTGCTTTTTTCTGAGGTTCTCTTTTTTCAAAGAATAACGGCTGTTTGACCGCTATACTTCCGCACTGGCTGCAAAACTCATCTTTCTTTCCTAATTTAGAACCACAATTTGGACAGATTCTATTCTTCCTGAACCTGCGTATTGCGATGACCACCCTGATGATGACCCAAATCAGAATCATTGCTGTAAATCCAACTGCGACCCATAATAGCCAGTTCCCTTTATTCAACTGACCTTCCTCATTTTTATCTGCTACATAAATTTTGTCAAATTTTCCATCGCCGTTTTCATCTACGCTAAGTTTTGTAGACCTATCCTCTGCCGTTGTAGTAAAGATACTGGTCTTGTCAGTAATCGGAACTTCCTCAAAAGTTCTTTCATCTGTATAATTTCCCTCTTCATCCGCAAAACTGATACTGTAATCCATGGTTCCATTTCCGGTTCCTTCGATGCATACCTCATAATTTTTATTATTTTTCAGACGAAGAACTTTCACTTCGTCCTCGTCCCCCTCAAAGGCCAGACTGCCAAATTCGGTGCGGGTGTTTCTTGTCTTTTCTGCCGAGGAAAGTGTTTCTCCATTGCTGGTAATGGTCACGTCTACCGGACAGGCAATCCGAATATAGATATAATTTTCACCGCTTACCTGTTGTGCGATATCGTCAAATACAAACTGTACCAGTTCCGCATCCGTTACTTCATAGTAATATCCCGATGTTGCAATTCCTTCCATCAATGTCTGACACTGCGTCTTTTCTTCCCCTGTCACGTTGTGAAAAAATCCCAGTGCGTACATCGTAATATCTTTCTGCTTTGATTCTTCTGCCAAATCCAGCACCGGCTGCTGATAATCCCCATTATCATTTTCTCCTTCATTTGGAAGACCGTCACTCATAAGCACGATAATTTGTTTGTCGCCATTCCTCTCATCCAGGAGATTTTTCGCATCCTGCAACCCCTGATGCATATTGGTTCCCCCACCAATTTCCATCCCCCGGATTGCCTGAACCAAATGTTTTGCATTATTGCTTGACTCCACCACCATTTCAGAACCGGAGCTATATTGAATGATTGTAATTCTTGTCTCAGGACTTTCCGTACATACAGTTTCTACAAATTCCACTGCCGCTTCTTTCGTCTCTTCCATCGGCATTCCTTCCATACTTCCGGAGCAATCCAGAACCAATGCAACATCTCTTGGCAAACTGCCAAAACTGGTATAAAAAGAGTGCCTTTTATCATACTTAATGCCCTCTTCCGTATCATTTACGATTAATGTATAAGTATAGGACAAATCTTCATTCTCAAGATCCGTTAAAGTAATATGATATAAGCCGGCGTCCAGTTTCAATGTATATTTTTTGCTGTCAACATCTTCCTCCAGTACGGTATCGCCATATAACTCAGATACTTCGATATGATAATTATCATACAATTCATTGTTCTTATCATATACCTTTAATTCGCAATTCGGCGATAATTGTAACTGGTAATTCGGAGCAATTCCTGTCTCATCGAAAGCGTCCAATATCCCTTTCATCTGGTCCTTTGTTAATTCTCCATCTTTGATATAACGCAGTTGTGCTCTTGTCTCAAACAGATTTCTTAAATGGGAAAATTTTGTTGTAGACGCCATATTCTCTATGGTCTCATACCATAATTCCTGCAGTGTCTGTGTTCCTACTTTTTCTGCCATACTATATGCTGCATGCCCAAAAATCGTTGCCCCGTAATGACAATCTGTGGTTCCCTCCACAAAATCTTGTACATTTTTCAGACATTCTCCTTCCGGATTAGACATATTACGAACATCATTGACCCAATCACAGGAATTATTCATGTTTCCGTCGTCAACCCAGTCTTCCACAAATTCTCCAAAAATATCAGCCAGTCCTTCATTAATGGCCTGTTCCTGAGATTTCTGCCTTGCCTCATCGTCTGTAATATTCGTTCCCAGACTGCTCACGCTTCTGATTACGCCATGGGTATACTCATGTCCCACCACATTCTGACTCGCCGCATAGGTAGGCTCTCCATTTGTTCTTGTACCAAAAACCATGAGGCCTGTTCCGGCCATTCCGGCATTATCCTGTATATTTTGACCATAATATTCCTTAATATCCACATACAGGGAAAGATTCTGTGATTTATCATTCGTAATTCCCATTCTATTAAAATGATGCTGATAATAATCATACACGTTCTGAATATGATACAGAGCATCCACACCACTTGCATTTGGTGTTTCTCCATTTTTCCACTCAACTGATTTCTTATCTTCTTCATTGTTCTTCACAACGTTTTTATCAAACGTATAGACCTGGATATTTCTTTCATCATCCCTTAGTGCAAACTCTTCTTCACTCTGTTTCCAGTAATCCAGTTCATGCGCCTCTTTCTGTCCCTGGAGTGTTCCCGTAATCATCTCATAATCCATGGCGGTTGTCTCACCGGTAACATCTCCCGTATTTCCATCCAGAAATACTGTGGTGATAAGTTCAGAAGAACTGCCGGAATATACTTCATACACATAACCATTAATGGCTGTATCTCCTGAAAAATAGATATAATTTCCCATAGAATCCAGATAAATATCCTGTTCCGACAACTGATAAGCAGATTCCAGATATTTCTTAACCAGTTTTTCTCCATCATTGGATGAATATTTTGTTTCTAATTCAAGATTTTCTATCATCCCATATGTACCGGTAATATTCTGTAACTGTCCCTTAACGTCCACGCTCATAACAAGCTCATAACCGTACACCTCAATATCATCATAATACTGTGTCAAACGGTAAATCACTCCACTGTCTGTTTCCTGACTCTGATTGCAACGATAGGTTGTGTTCTCATCTTCAATTCCCAATTCCGGAAGCATTTCATACAATACTTCCTGTGCATCATCTTGATCTAAAATCAGATTTTCAGATTCCTGTTCCACATCGATGGGAACATAAACCACTTCTCCATTCCAGTTCGCAGCTTCCGCTTCCTCGGCCTGTGCTGCCTCTTCTCTTTCTTTTTGCACTTGTTTTTGCTCTTCTGTTTGTTCCGCCTCCTGTTTGCCCATCGATGTATTTCCCATGGTTCCAAATACATCATAAATACAGGCACTGTCAATGACAATCGTTGTTAATAATACAATCATCATAAGTATCGTAAGAAATCGAGGACGAAATTTTTTCTTTTTCTTCTCCATACTATTTTTCTCCTTTATCTCAATTTTGACTTTCCCCATTTTCAAAAAGTAGAGCACTCACAATCCCCTATTTTAAAGTATTCGAACAGATTTATCTGTTGTGATTTGACTTTTGTGGGGATAAAAGCACTTATCCCTGTTTGGCTCATG
>CALWLV010000020.1 GCA_944381595.1 uncultured Roseburia sp. | reverse complement strand
ATGACAGCTTTCTGCCAGTTCATTCTCTGTTTTCTGTTTTTTTTCATCTCAATCATTCACTCCTTATTACTCGATACAATACATAACAGGGAGCGGATTTTCCGCTTCTGTTAAGCTCCAAAATCCGCTCCCTGTTATGTCTCGTAAAATATAGCCAGAAATGAAACTTAATTCTCATTTTTATACTTTTCTGCCTGTTCCCGAATTAATTCCATGTCTTCAAAATAATTGATTTTCATTGCTTTTTTTACTTCTGAAAGGGTCTGTGCAGCCACTTCTTTTGCTGCTTCACTGCCTTTCTTTAAAATTTCATAAATAGTAGGAATGTCTTTCTCATATTCCTTTCTTCTTTGCCTGATTGGCTCTAATTCTTCCTGCATAATATTGTTTAAGAATTTCTTTATCTTTACGTCTCCCAGTCCGCCTCTCTGATAATGAGCTTTTAACTCTTCCAGATTTGCATAGTCCGGCAGATAGCGTTCAAAATGTTCCGGTCTGCTGAATGCATCCAAATAAGTAAATACTGTATTTCCTTCAATATGTCCCGGATCGCTGACCTGGATATGCATAGGGTCCGTGTACATACTCATGATTTTCTTCTTCACATCATCTGCAGAATCTGCCAGATAGATGCAGTTTCCAAGGGATTTGCTCATCTTAGCCTTGCCATCGATTCCCGGCAGTCTGTGACATGCCTGATTCTGTGGAATCAAAGCTTCCGGCTCTACCAGAACTTCTTCGTATACAGAATTAAACTTTCTTACAATTTCCCTTGTCTGTTCAATCATTGGAAGCTGGTCTTCCCCTACCGGTACCGTAGTGGCCTTAAAAGCTGTAATATCTGCTGCCTGGCTGATTGGATAAGTAAAGAATCCCACCGGTATGCTTGCTTCAAAATTTCGCATCTGGATTTCAGATTTTACAGTAGGATTTCTCTGTAATCTTGCCACAGTTACCAAATCCATATAATAAAAGGTCAGTTCTGTCAATTCTGAAATATGAGATTGGATAAAAAGAGTGGATTTCTGCGGATCCAAACCACATGCCAGATAATCCAGTGCCACTTCAATAATATTCTGACGCACCTTCTCAGGATTTTCAATATTATCCGTAAGTGCCTGTGCGTCCGCTATCATAATATATGTTTTATCATAATCTCCGGAATTCTGCAGTTCCACTCTTCTTTTTAAGGAACCTACATAGTGTCCTACATGCAGTCTTCCGGTAGGTCTGTCACCTGTCAGTATAATTTTTCCCAATTTATTTTCCTCCATGTATCCATAAAAATCATTTTTTAGCATATCATTGGCTCTGTCCTTTGTCAAGAAAAATCAGGGTTTTTGTTCTGTTTCCAGATGTATTCACATATTCTGTTACAAATAACCACAAGGAAGTAAAAAATGATAAAAACCCAGCAAAATAACCTCATAGATACCGGTCACCTTCAACTGAAAGTGATGAATCGTCTGAATAATCCCATTGAAAATGCCTCGATTCAGATTTCCTATACCGGTGCTCCACAAAATACACTGGAAACCATAAACACAAACAGTTCCGGCTTGTCACCGATGTTAGATTTAAGCACCCCTCCCATAGAATATAGTTTAAATAAGAATAATATTATCCAGCCTTATTCCGAATATACTGCCTATGTGCAGGCTCCCGGCTATGCACCCAAAGATATCTCCGGCATCGAAATTCTCTCCGGTACCACGTCTGTCCAGTCCGTTACACTGGAAGCCTTAGATGGCGGTACTCCATCTGACATTGTCATTCCGGCACACACTCTGTATGGAGATTATCCCGAAAAAATTCCGGAAGATGAAATAAAACCCATGGATGAAAGCGGTGAAATTGTTTTAAGCCGTGTGGTGGTTCCTGAAACAGTGGTGGTTCACGATGGCACCCCTTCCGACACCACCGCTCAGGACTACTATGTAAGCTATACGGATTACATAAAAAATGTGGCCTCCAGCGAAATTTATGCCACCTGGCCGGAAAGTACGATTACTGCCAATATCCTTGCTATTATGTCTTTTACAATGAACCGGGTCTACACCGAATGGTATCGGAACAAAGGATATAATTTTACCATCACCTCTTCCACCGCCTACGACCACAAATGGATTTACGGACGAAATATTTTTGACAATATTTCCCTTCTGGTAGACGAAATCTTTGATCAATATCTGTCAAGACCAGAGGTAATTCAACCAATTCTCACACAATACTGCGACGGCAAACGAGTGAGCTGCCCGGATTGGATGAGCCAGTGGGGAAGCAAGGAGCTTGGCGACCAGGGATATTCACCCATTGAAATCATCCGCTATTACTATGGAAATTCCATGTATATCAATACCGCCAATCAGATTTCCGGTATTCCATCCTCCTGGCCCGGTTATAATCTGACCATTGGCAGTACCGGAGATAAGGTACGACAGATGCAGGAACAATTAGATCGAATTGCTGAAATCTATAGTGCCATTCCCCGAATTGATGCAGACGGAATTTTTGGTCAGAATACCAAGGAAGCCGTACAGACATTTCAAAGCATTTTCGGTCTTCCTCAGACCGGAGTGGTAGATTTTAGAACATGGTATAAAATATCTCAAATTTATGTTGGTATTACAAGAATTGCCGAGCAAAATTAAGAGGCTGCCTAAGCAGCCTCTCTTATTTCTTCCAGCCAATGATTTCCTGTATTTTCTCCATAGTCAATGCCTGATTAAAAATTCTGATATCAGAGATATATCCTTCAAAACTATCCTGATATTCATCTCCTCCAAACATGATTTCCTGTATGTTCCCGGCAATGTGACAATCATCCTTTATGCCATTTCCCCGTTCATCCACATAATGAATCACCATGCCCATCTGCTTACTAAACACCAGTACAATCTGATGCCAGCTATCTTTCTTCATCAGGCTTTTGCGGAGTGTATCATGCCAGATTTCTTCTTTCTCCCTGAAATCTTTGATACGGAAAACAGAAACATGATTCGGTGCAAATGGAATTTCCGCCATAAATCCATACTCTGCCTTTAAATAAAATGTACTAACCCATTCCCGTGGATTGATGTCTTTGATCCAATAAGAGATGGTAAACTCTTGCAAATCAGTACATTCCTTTGGGAGCACCAGTACATTTTCTCCTTTCCTTCCTCCCGGAAAGTAAACTGCTCCCATACCCGGTTTCGGACCATCGGCGTATTTTACATCCTCTCCTCTGAATATGCAGCGAAAATTTCCTTCTACATCTTCCAGGGTATGATTTAAGGAAAAATGAAATTCTCTTAACTGATTTTCTTCCTCTTTTTTCTCTTCTTTCTGAGGCATTCTCTTCTTTACATCTTCATATAATTCCCTTACCATTCGAAAAGACAATGGCTGGTCAAAAATACGAAGATCTGCCAGACAACCCCGGTATCCTTTTGCGTAAATGTCGCCGCCAAGATAAATTTTCTTCGGATCCACAAGTGTTACTACATTTTCCAGAATCCCACACCTGTCTCCATTCACATAAACAGTGGAAACATGGTTCCTACTATTATAACAGACGGTCACCATTGCCCACTGGCCTGTTGGGATAATTTCACTTCCCACATCGTACCAGCCATTTACATGATCTTCATCTTTGATTCGAAAACACATTTTCATATCCCATGCCTTAGGCATGATATTACAAAAACCATTTTTATACACCCCATAGTAAATGCTGGCCCATAACCCGACCTGCTCCTCTTTCATCCAGAATGAAATAGAAAAACTATCATTAATAAAGATATCAACAGGTAGTTCCACACAATTCTGAAGTGGTTCTCCACCATGAAATTTTAACCCTTTCATTCCTTCTGCAGGACCTTCTGTATAGGTAATCGAATCTCCCAGAATCTTTCCCTTAAATTTTCCTGTATCATCCTCCAGATTGTCATGAAATGCAAAATGAACTTCGTTGATATCTGTATCCATATGGTTTTCCAGATATTGATAAAATTCCAACTCCGGCAATGCCTTGGAAAATAAAAATCCCTGCAGCATATCGCATCCCATCTTACTTAAAAACCGGCTCTGACTCAATGTTTCCACACCCTCACAGACCACGTCCATTTTCAATTTTTTTGCCATTTCAATCACACAGGCCAAAATTGTCTTCTCATTTTCCAATAAATTATCATGTTTCAGAAACACTTTGTCTACCTTCAGGGTATCAATGGGAAGATTGATCAGCACATTCAAAGAGGAATATCCGGAGCCAAAATCATCCATGGACACTCTTCCCCCATAGGCACGAAACTTTTCCAACCATGGCTGAATCAATTCGAAATTCTCAGTATACATACTTTCCGTTAATTCCAATTCAATATATTGGGGAGAAATCTTATATTCTTCAAACAATGAGCGAATATAAGAAAATATCTTCGTATTACGCATATGTAATCTGGATACATTCATGGATACCGGAACAATACATCTTCCCTCATCCAAACGTTTACGAAGCGTTTCAAACACGTTCTTATAAACATAATAATCCAGCTGCACAATCTGTCCATTCTTCTCCAAAACCGGGATAAACTCGTCCGGATAAATAATCGTTCCATCATGGCAAAACCAGCGTGCCAGTGCTTCCGCACCTATGACTCTGGTAGAACCGGCCTCTATCTTTGGCTGATAAAAAACTTTAATTTCTCCTTTACTGATTGCTTTTTCCAAACCCAGATTAATGCTTAAGCTCTTCTTTATCCTCTTTGGAAGGTTGTCTTTCGTTTTTCCATTCTGAATCAAGGCTTTCACCTCTCTTTCTTAATTTTTCAAGCACCCGTCTATAACAGATATTTTAACATTTTTCTATATAAAAAGCAATTATTTCTATAAAAATCTCTTTTCCTCTTGACATCATGAAATAAGGTATATAAAATAGACTATAAAAAAGGTCAACTATGGATAATAAATTTAATCAATCCGTGAACTGATTAATGATCTATGGCTGAGACATAACTGTTGTGAGTTATGAGAAAATATTTTTTTGGAGGAAAAGATCATGGCAAAAGAGATTGATTGGTCAAATCTAGGTTTTGGTTATATCCAAACAGAGAAACGTTATGTTTCCAATTACAAAAATGGTGCATGGGATGAGGGTGTCCTCACAGAAGATGCCAATGTAGTGCTGAATGAATGTGCAGGTGTATTGCAGTATGCACAGACTATTTTTGAAGGTATGAAGGCATATACTACAGAAGATGGCAAAATTGTAGTCTTCCGTCCGGACCTGAACGCAGCAAGAATGGCTGATTCTGCAAAGAGACTGGAAATGCCGGTATTTCCGGAAGACCGTTTCGTTGATGCCGTTGCCAAAACAGTAGAAGCAAATATTGATTATGTACCGCCATTTGGTTCCGGTGCAACCTTATATATTCGTCCATATATGTTTGGCTCAAACCCTGTCATCGGAGTAAAACCGGCGCAGGAATATCAGTTCCGTGTATTTGTTACTCCGGTGGGTCCTTATTTCAAGGGTGGTGCAAAACCAATCGTGATTAAGGTATCCGACTTCGACCGTGCAGCACCTCATGGAACCGGACATATCAAAGCCGGCTTAAACTATGCCATGAGTTTACATGCAATCGTAACCGCTCACGAAGAGGGATATGCGGAAAATATGTATCTCGATGCTGCTACCAGAACAAAGGTAGAGGAAACCGGCGGTGCAAACTTCATCTTTATTACAAAAGACGGAAAATTTGTAACACCGAAATCAGACAGCATTCTTCCTTCTATCACACGCCGTTCTCTGGAATACGTTGCTAAGGAGTATTTAGGACTGGAAGTGGAAGAACGTGAAGTTTTCTTTGACGAAGTGAAGGACTTTGCAGAATGTGGACTCTGTGGTACTGCCGCTGTTATCTCCCCGGTAGGAAAGATTGTAGATCACGGGAAAGAAATCTGTTTCCCATCCGGAATGGAGGAAATGGGACCGGTGACCAAGAAACTTTATGACACACTCACTGGTATCCAGATGGGAAGAATTGAAGCTCCAGAGGGCTGGATTAAGGTCATTAAATAATTTTTCATAATATAAACCTCAAAAGAACCACTGAAATCACTCAGCGGTTCTTTGTATTTTCGTATTCACATATTTCTGAAAACAATAGGTACCTTCGGTCCTTTCATATTGAATGCTCTCTTCTGCCAATTTCCATGACGACTGTTTTGTCAAATCAGGAAAATACGCATCAGCCGGATAGACTCCAGATATTCTGGTAAGTAATGCCTCATCTGCCTCATGAAGAAACTGGCGGTAAACATTGGAACCACCTATCACAAATAATTCTGTTCCCGGATGTTTCTTCCATTCCTTCCATACCTCAGCTTTGCTGTGAACCACAATACCGCCGGGTACAGAAAAATGGATATCCCTTGTCAAAATCAGATTGATTCGATTTGGCAACGGTCTTTGTCCCGGAAGGCTTAGGAATGTATTTTTTCCCATTAAAACAGTCTGTCCCGTGGTCAGTTCCCGAAATCGCTTCATGTCCTCCGGAATCTGTACCAGAAGATGGTTCTGATAACCGATTCCCCAGTTTTCATCCACAGCAGCAATCAACTTCATGCTATATCTTTCCTTCCAACTCTTTCGGAATATTTGCCCGGATTGCAATTCCCGTTTCTACATATTCTTCTTTAAGAAGCTGTCCATACTGACGAATCAGCTGGATTTTCCCTGCCTCCTGATATGGAAGAATTTTTTCAATATATACATTCCTCTCCTGAATAATCTTCTCGAGAATTTCTTCCAGCTGATTTAATCCCTTTCTTTCACGAATGGAGCCTTTGATACAGTAATCTGCTTTGCTGTCTTTATAAATTCTGTCATTCTCTTCGGAAATTAAATCCTGCTTATTGAAGAATGTAATCACCGGTTTATCCTGTATGCCAAGTTCTTTCAATGTCTCATAGACAATATTCATATGGGCATCCAACTGATCACTGGCACTATCCACCACATGAAGAATCATGTCGGCATATTTCGCCTCCTCCAGTGTGGAACGAAATGCGTCAATCAAATGATGGGGAAGTTTACGGATAAATCCTACTGTATCTGTCAGCAAAATTTCCTGCCCTCCGGGCAGTTTATAATTTCTTGTGGTGGGATCCAGCGTTGCAAAAAGCTTGTCTTCTGCCAGAATTCCTGCATCCGTCAGCGTATTCAACAGTGTAGACTTACCGGCATTGGTATATCCCACAATCGCCACCACCGGAATAGGATTGCTGTTTCTCTTTTCTCTTGCCAGCTTCCTATGACTCTGCAAATCCTCCACTTCTCTTCGAAGTACGGCAATACGATCGTTAATCAATCGACGATCTATCTCCAGTTTCTTCTCTCCCGGTCCTCTGGTTCCGATTCCACCGCCCAGCCTGGACAAAGAACTTCTAAGTCCCACCAGCCTTGCAGAACGGTATTTTAACTGTGCAAGCTCTACCTGGATTTTTCCCTCTTTGGTTAATGCTCTTTGTGCAAAAATCTCCAAAATAATCAGGGTACGATCCATGATTTTCGTCTGCAATTCTTCTTCCAGATTCTTTAGCTGAGCCGGTGAAAGCTCATCATCACAGACAATTCCCGTTGCCTCCAACATGGAAACAGCCTGCTTTAGTTCTTCTATTTTTCCTTTTCCAATGTAAGTTCCCGGATGAATTTTTTCCCGGTTCTGCATCAGGGTTCCCACAGGCTGTCCGCCGGCAGTTTCCACAAGTTCTCCCAGCTCCTCCAGGGATTCCCTTGCCTCCTGCTCGTCACCGCCTTCATTGACCCCAACCAGAATCACACGTTCCGACTGCCCGGCTGTCTCAAACATGGATCTCTTCTCCTTTTCTTTATTTGCACAAGTCTGCAACTACCTGATTGATTGCCTTTCCATCTGCTTTTCCCTTTAACTCTGCCATTACCGCTTTCATAATCTGTCCTTTATTCTTGGTTGCAACCACATCCGCAAATTTTGTGGTCAGAACTTCTCTGATTTCCTCTTCGCTCATCATTTTTGGTGCAAATTCACTGATTACATTATAACGATTCTGGTATTCTGCCTTTAAGTCTTCTCTGTCATCCGGGCAGGTATCCAGCTGTTCTTTCACTGTCTTTAATTCCTTCAGGACTGCACGATCCACCAGTTCTTCCGGCACATCGTCTCTCTTTCCTTCATCGATGGCAAGTTTCTTCACTGCAGCCACCAGTGAGGAAATGGTCTCCTTTCTCTCTTTGTCTCTGGCCTTCATCGCTGCTATCATTTCTTTCTGTAATACTTCCAGTTTCATAAGAATCCCCTTTCTCTTTCTCATTCTAATATTTTAATAATACATATCTAAATCGTCATCATCATAGGAATCATTTTCATATTCCCTGGTCCAATCGATGTTTCTGCTTCGTTTTGGCTTCATCTGGTGTTTCATGCTCTTTCCATCTCTCTGGGATGCATTCTGTTTCTTCTTCACGGCTTTCTTCTCTCTCTCCAGCCTCTGCATGATTTCCATTTTATCTGACTGCTGTTCCTTTGGCTTATCTTTCTGAACAGGTTTTCTGCGAATTACTTTTTCTTCTTCATCCTTATCCTTGTCAAAGCCCTTATCAAATCCATTCCGATTTCCTTTCATCGGTGCTTTGCCCTGCTTAAATCCTGTTCTTTTCTCTCCTGTATATTTTCCTCTGTTCTCATTTTTCTGGAAAGCATTCCTTGGTTTTCCTTCTCTCCTTTCTCCTGAGAATGATTTTGTTTCCGGTCTGCTTTCTCTCGCCTGGACATTACCAGCATTATTTGTAGCCACTTATATTTCCTCCTGAATATATGCATCTTCTGTATGCAAAAAATACGCTTGTATTTTACTATATATTTTTGAAAATTACAAGTTTTTCCTCTTTATTCTGTACAATTTTTTGCTTAATAATTCATACAAAAATAGCAACAGGATTCCATTAAAAACAGCATGTCCCACATTAAATGCAATTCCTGTTCCAAAGACTGCCAGCACAGATGCCAGATTCCGCCCTTCTCCCAGATAACAAATTGTCAGCAAATCCACTATAATACTAAACATAAATCCGGCAAACACTCCATATATGGCATAAATCCAGGTCTTAACCGACACAGAAAATTTTTTCGCCCATTTTTCCACAATACCGGCAAAAAAACCTACCATGCCCCATGCTGTCATCTGGAATAAGGTCCATGGTCCCTGTCCAAGAAATAAATTGGAAATCAATGCACAGAAAGCCCCTGTTATATACCCTTTCCTGCATCCGTATACGCTTCCTGCAATGATAACCAATGCAGTCACTGGCTGTACTTGCGGAATAACAGCAAAAAGCACTCTTCCAAGACTGGCTCCACAGCAAATCACCACAATAGGCAAAATATCCTTTGGTTTGGGTTTCTCCCATTCAAACAGGAAAAAGAAAAACAGGTTAAAAAGCAGCATAACTCCACTAATGATAAGAAGCATATTCATCCTCCTCCATACTTCGGATTCGTCCAAGAACAGTGGTATAGAAACGATTATTGGTAAACATTTTGTTTACCGGCTCCTGAACTGAGATTTTTCCATCAAACAAAAACAGGCATTCCCATGCAGCACTCTGGACAAACTCTAAATCATGACTGATGAACAAAATGGTCTTTCCCTTTTTTTCCAATTCCTGCAAAAGCTGAAGAAAACTATATTTTTCATAACCATCCATTGCTTTTACCGGCTCGTCCATGAGTAAAACATCCGGATCTGACAACAGTGTCTTAAAGATGGCAGCTTTCTGCATCTGTCCTCCGCTTAAATCCAATGGATTTTTGTCAAACCACCCTGGTATTTCTTCAAAAAAAGGCTCCTCGTCTGCTAATTTCCTAATTCGTTCCTCGTCTGCTATCATCTTACAGTCCTCTAACAGAGAATCTTTAAAAAATGCATAAACAGGATTTTGTGGTAGCAGTCCAATCCTTCCCTGTACCTTGCATTTTCCTTTATAAAGTCTGCGATATCCTGATAACACGGAAAACAATGTGCTTTTTCCACTTCCATTGCCTCCAATCAGCGCATAGATTCTGCCTCTCTGTAAATGCAGCGTAAGATTTGCCAACACATCCTGCCCTCTTTTGTCGTAACGAAAATATCCGGATTTCACAGACAGCACTGTCTCATGCTCCTGCCTGTCCTTTGTTGTTTCTTCCAACAGTTCTTTTCTCTGCTCCGGAGACAGTCTCTTTGCCAACTCTCCCACCCTCAACGGATAGGGTTCTGACATTCCGTATGTTTTGGCCATTCGCACTGTTTCCGGAAGAGAATAAGAAAATTTCTTATCCTGCTGCCACAAATACCGGATAAACCCATCTCGATTCCCTTCATATTCCATACTTCCCTGTTCCAGATAAACTACTTTATCTGCATCCTGCAAAAACGCATCCAGATGGTGTTCCGCCACCAGTATCGTCAAAGACAAATCCTCTCTGATTTTTCGCAGTAAATTTAAAAATTCCCATGTACTGACAGGATCCAACTGAGATACCGGTTCATCCAGCAAAAGAACCTTTGGCTTCATTAACAAAAGGGACGCCAGATTCAGCATCTGTTTCTGTCCTCCGGATAATTTCACCGGATTCATGGACAGCATATCCTCCATTCCAAGATATGCGGTCAATTCTGCCACCGACCGTTTCATCTCATCCCGACTCATACCGAGATTTTCTCCTCCAAAGACCAGTTCCTCTTCTACCGTACGACTGACAATCTGATTGTCCGGATTTTGAAACAGATACCCTATCTGTGCCGAATCATAATGAGATGTGATTGTTCCACTCATTCTGCCCGCAGGACGAATTTCTTCTTTTAAAAGACGAAGCAGTGTGGTTTTTCCACATCCGCAAGGCCCGCATATCAGTACCATTTCTCCTTTTTCTACTTTTAAATCCACATGACGAAGAACCTGTTGCTCCTGTGGTTCCCCCGACTCATATGCAAACGTTAAATTTTCCACAGATAGTACTTCCATTTTAACTCCTTATAAACATTGTAAATCAACGGAATTCCTGCCAGAAACAGAACAATTCCGATTCTGTATTCTGATAGCCAGATACCCGCAAGAAAAAGAATCATCACTGCCCCAAAAAGAACGATATCCTCTGCTGTTATCTCATAATTCCGATACCTTGTCTGTTTCTTTCTTCCATATCCCCTTGCACTCATGGCAAGGGCCGTGTCTACAGAATCTTCCAGCATAACAGTCAGAAGTACCGTCCAGAGAATTCCGGTATATTTTACACTTCCATATTGTTTTCCAATTCGGTAAGTATTCCACACCTCTTTGATTTTATCTATCTTATATAAAAATTTATCATAAAAACAAAACACCATGGAAATCACCAGTCCTGTAACCGGCAGCACCCTTCCAAAAAGCCATATGACTTTTCCACTGTCAAGAATCCCGGAAATCATCTGAAAAAACAGAATCAAATCCGCTGCCATAAATCCCATACAGATTCCATACCGGAAGGCTTCCACTGTAAGAGGCTGTCCATTGATATAAAGAAATGGGGTAGCTCCTTCATGATAAAAAATCACATTGAATATACCAAAAATAAGAATCATGGAAAGATATCCCAACAAAGATGTTCCATACTGACGCAATCCCTTCAAATAAATGGTTTGAACAGATAGCACAAGAAAAATCAATATCATTCCCTCATCATAGGGGAGCATTGCAAACAGCAGAAAGAAGGAAAGCATATAACAAACGGAAAAGAATGGATGCAATTCCTCAAAAAAATTTTTCATTCCATCACCTCTTGATTAATCCAGATAATGGGTGGCATAATACCAGACGATTTCATCGTTTTCTTCCAATACATAACTACTGCATGAGGTACTTCCAATTTCACCATTTACCTTATATTTCCAACCGCTGTATTTTCCACATTCCTGTTCCTCCAG
>CALWLV010000019.1 GCA_944381595.1 uncultured Roseburia sp. | reverse complement strand
AGATATAGGAAAATCCGGCTGACAAATGAAACCAGGAGGCACTATGCCCTACAGTATCAAGCAGGCCTGTTAAAACCGGGACAGAATCGTTCCTATCATGTGGTCAGATCCGCACTCAAAAGGATGGAACAACAAAGAAAACTGGAAAGTTATCTTTCCGCTCATCAGATTTATAGTGTTCCTGCGGCGGAAAATCATTTAAAGCAGTGCAGGGATATGATAACGGAACTGGAGAAGGAAAAGCAGAAATTTTTTCAAGAAATGTCACCCTATAAAACTGTAATTGCAAAATATGCAAAAGCAGGGAAAATGAGAGAAAGCTATGAGTTTTACAGGGATACCGGAGATTCTGTTTTTAAAAAAGAAGCAGGAATTTATCAGGATTTTTTAAATTTACTGGAACGGTATGGATTGGAAGAAAAATCATTTGTGGGATTTTTTGAAAAATATAAAAGTCAGGTAAAGAATTTTGTAAAAGAAAAAAGAGAAATGCAGAAGCAGATAACATTGATTGAGACTTATATACAACAATGCATGGAAAAAACGCCGGGCATAGAACGGAATGATGAACAGACAGAAACAATGCACAATAGAGCAGAAAACAGAAAGAGAGGCAAATAAATTATGAAATTATTAAACAAAGAAGATTTACAGGGACAGAAGAAACTTATGGGAATGTTTTCAGAGCAGGCTGCGGAGGTGATTTCCATGGCAGCCGGTGAAGGTGGAATCAGAGAAGATGTGCTGCAGAAATTATCACAAATGGATCTGACAGAGGAGCAGCTGTTTGCAGTATATCCGTTTCTGCAGAATCATACCTATACAGCGGAATGGTATCCTCTGTTTCTTCAGATTTTAAATGAGGCGGAAAATGGACAGATGTGCCTTGGGGTTATCGAAAAAGAAGGCATGAAACATAAACTGGATTTTCAGAAAATCAATAGCTTATATCAGAATGCAGAATCAGATTATGAATTTGTAAATGGTTTCCAGGGCAGGGAAGATGAGGAAGAGGAAAAACAGGAAGAGCAGATGGAGATTTTAGAGCAAGAGACAGAAGAGAAAGGTTCCGCACCGGCTGTACGGAATAATCTGTATGAAGGATTTTATCATGACACAGTTACGATGTATGAAAATGAACCGGTAGAAGAAGATGGAAAAGACCAGCATGATGCGTTGGTGGCAGGTGTTGTAAAAGCAAATAACGAATACAAAGATATGAAAAACCGGATGAGGGAAATGGAACGTATGACAAGACTGCAGAATAAGATGCTGCAGCAATATCAGGATAATTATATAGCAGCTGTTTCAGAAAACAATGAGTTAAAGAAAAAGTATAAAAACCTGCAGGATGAGTTTCAGGAATTGAAAGCTCGATATGAATCTTTGGTACTAAAGCTGACAGATATCAACAATTATACGTTGGATAGAGTAAAGTAGGTGGCAGAAAAAATGGGATTAGGATGGTGTATGGCAGTGATTGGAAGCCTGACAGGCATCAAACTACTGGCCTGGGCAGATGAAGAATTGCCAAAAATAAAGATGTGGGAAGCAGGCTTATTTATCCTGTTTTCTCTGATATTACTGACAATCCGGGACAGAAATGCAGTCTGTGCGGTTTCTTTGTATATCCTGTGTGGAATTGCAGCTTATACGGACGCCAAAACAAAACATATATACGATGTGCCAAACATACTTGGATTTGTAGTAGGGATTGGATTTACTCTGTTATCCGGAAAAGAATTTCTGATAAATTATTTATCCGGAATGGTGGTGGTCGGCATTCTGCTTGGAGTGTTATATCTATCCAGATGTATGAAATCTGGAGATATTCATCTGCTTCTGGCGGTATATCCGTTTATGTTGGGAATCATAAGGGAATGGGAGACTGCGTTGATTATATATCTGCTTACGATATTAACCGCTCTGGTATTCAGTCTGCTGATTAATTTAAAAAAAATTATAAAAAACTGGAATTTCAGAACCTGTTATGCACCATACCACATGGCCGCAACATGGCTTTTTTTATTAGTTTATGCATAGGAGAAAAAGATTATGGATGTAAAATATATTACTTGGAAAATGATGGAGCAGAATAAATTCCGAGAAAAGATTAAAGATTGTACAGACAGAATGACAGAAGAACAAAGAAAGTTTCTTCGGGATTTATTTGAATATATCAAGGCCAGGGGAGCAATCAGGGAAGATGTTTTGGAACTGTTTTTGCAGTTTCCGATGAAATCGCAGAATCAGGTGGAAGCTGTTCTGGAACTGTTGAAACAAAATGCAGAGTACGAATGGTTCCAATTTGTTCAGGATATCAGCGGACGCGAGATAGAAGAGAATACAAAAGAATGTATGTATGGGGAATTGATTTATGCAAATAGAAATCATTTTCCGGAAGAAATGATGAAAGAGTGCCTGGAGAACAGCAGAAATGCTTTTGAAATGCGGATGGAAGAGGAAAAGTACCGGGAGGAATATGAAAAGATAAATGAAGAGGAAATGATGAAACATTTGGAAGAAGTAACACAGACCGTTGCACAGGTTAGTAAGGAAATAAAAGTCTGCGAAAAAGCAAAAGAGGACATTGTAAAAAAGATAAATGAAGCTACAGAAAATTCCGGAAAGAAGGGAAGGGTGGAAGAGCTGGAAAAGCTGGAAAAGGAAAAACAGAGACTGCAGAATGAATTAACCTTTTACAAACAAAACTTGTCCGAAAAGGAGAAGGAGAATGCCGCACTTAAAAAAGAATGTATCACAATGAGAGCAAAATATCAGAATGCAACGAAAAAAGAGGTAACACGAGAAGAGACAGATCAAAAAGAGCGGGAAGAAATTTTGAATATGTTCCGGACTATCCAGGCAGGTATGCAGAAAATGGAGCAGATTCTTATGGAGGCTGTGGTGAGAAAGGAAGAACAGAAAGAAGGGATAAAGGAAACAGAAGAAACAGAAGAGACGAAAGAAACAGAACAGACAGAAGAAAGAGAAGAGATAGAAGAAACAGAAGAGACCAAAGAGGCAGAGACCGTCAGGGATGTAGAAGAAACAACAGGAATGGAAGATGAAAAGGTAACATTTTTTGTAAAACTTCTGGAAAGGCTGAAAATACAACATCTTCAAAAACTTGAAGCAGAAAATTAGAAGCGGAAAGGAAAAGGTATGCGCATACAGAATCTAATAGAAAATATGGTGTTTTGCAATTATGTTTTGGATGAATCAAAAAGCATGAAAGAACGCTATTACGGAATTTATTGTCTTTTATTCTGCATAAGGACAAAAGGGGAGGCGGTTTACTGCCTGGATAATCTTGATGAGGAAGATATCCAAAATGCAGTGAATTGTGAAATGTATTCAGATATCTGTCGGTTTGTGAGAAACAGAATCTTAATTCTGGTACTGATTATGGCGGTACAGATAAAAGAGCTGAATCAGTTCATGGAGATGCTTGATCAGAATCTTCAGGCAAAGGAAGAAAAAGGAGAAAAAGAATATGGATGAATTAGGAAGTGCAGTGCAGCTGCTACAGGTTTCTCTGCATGGAGTGGAGCTGGCAGGAAAGGCAACACTTGAAACCATAAGAATGTTGCAGCGTTTCGCACTGTTTTTGGAAAGTATGGCAAAATTAATTGGAAGAGGAGGGAAAGCGGTAGGGAAAGCACCTGGTAAGCTTAAGTATCATAAAAAAAGGGGCAAAACGAATATTGATAATCTGAAAAAGAAAGGCGGAACCATCGAGGTTATATCCATCAGCGAAAAGGATTATGATAATTTTCAGAAAAAAGCAAAAAAATGGGGCATCTTATTTTCCAAAAATCCTACCTTTAAAAAAGATGCGGTTGTTTATGTATCTTATGCAGCAGAACAGGCGCCTGTGATGGAAAAAATTTTAGAGGCAATGAAAAAAGAAAAGCTGGATAGATTTGAAAAACTGGCCAGAGAGGAATCAGATAAATTGAACCTGAAGGGAAGGGAAAGAAAAGAATTTATGGAATCCTTTGTGGAGATGAAGCTGCACGGGTATGAGACTGAAAATGTAAAGTGCAGTATCGAAGAGTATTTTCAAAAATCCGGACTGATGGATTGTACGGATCAGGAATTTGACCAGATTATGAAAGAAAAGTTTGGCTCCATTTATGAGGAAGAAGTGGAAAAGTGGCAGACAGATTTAAAAAAAAAGAATTTTGAGGAAACGGTCAATGAGCTGAGTTCCTGGAGAAAGAACAGTCCGCCGGTGTATCTCTGTGAAAAAGGAGAGCCGGATACCTATATTAAGGTCAGTTGGGATATCAGAAAAAATTCTGATAATGGCAGAGAATATCTGAATACAGAATATGAAGTGTTTAAAGATGGAATAAAACAGAAGTGTGACGAATTTGCACATGGAAGATTCAGCCATTATACGCATAAAAACGGAGAGGCTTCCTCTGATTTTGGAATGGAACACTGGAATAATGTGATAGTGGAAATGAAAGAAAAAGGGGGATTTAGTGATGAAATTCTTTTCTTTCAGACCAAAGAAGAATTTGAAGATTATAAAAACAATCTGGCAAAACAAAAAGAGCAGGCAAAAATATTTTCAGAAAATACAAGAATCCGGGAATGGGAAAAAAGAAAAGAACAGGGAGATGTGGTTTTAAAGGTTAACAGAACTGATATCGTGGATTACAACGCAGTAGAAAAAACGTGCAAAATAGATACCGGTATCCGGGATGAGCAGGGAAGGAACTATTATCTCTGGACATCTCTGGATAATGTTTTTTATACAAAAGATCAGTTTGAGGTTTTATTGGACCGGAATGAAAAAGTTACACTTAGTAGTTACTTTGAAATCTATTCGGTGGAACTTCCAGCAGAACAGGTGGAAAAGAAAGAAGATATCCCGGATGAGGAAAAAACAAAGAAGGAAGAAAGCAGGGAAGAGCATAAGGAAGAGAAGAAGGAAGAAAAGAAGGAAGAGCACAAGGAAGAGAAGAAGGAAGAAAAGAAGGAAGAGCACAAGGAAGAGAAGAAGGAAGAGCACAAGGAAGAGAAGAAGGAAGAGCACAAGCAGGAACAAAAGGGAGGAATGGGAGAAAAAGCAAAAAGTACAGTAAAATCTTCAGCAAAGCCGAAAGGGAATGTGTTTACGGATAACATGATCAAACAGGATTATAATCTATCAGAATTAGAAAAACTGCTTAATCAGGCACAGAAAAGCAGCATACATAAAACAAAGAAAGAAGTGGAGAGTCCAAAGGTAAGCGAAAAAAAGGTAAGATAAGACCTTGCGACATTTTGTCGCAAGGTGAAAGACGAGGAGGTGAAAGGAATGCAAAAAAGAAAAATTCCGTGGCTTATTTATGGTGTGATTGGGATATTCGTAGCTTATTTGGGTTATCTTACAGCGGATGCTTATATGCGTGCAGAAAATATTCTGCAGGTATACCAACTGTTTCAGGAAAATTTGAAGAATCCGTTTGCAAATTACTGGAATGAATACTCCATAAATGGAATACTCATTTTTTTTGTTATCTATGCTTTTTTTATATTTTTTAAAGAAGTGGGAAGAAAAAATTATATGCCGGGAAGAGAATATGGTTCTTCAAAATTTGGAGATCCAAAAGAAATTAATAAAGTTCTTGCAGATCATAATGAAAAAAGACCTGAAAATATTCGGGTTGTAAAAAGATAAGGAGAAAATATGGAGAATATACAAATTGTAAATACAATGAATAGAAGAATCAGTCAGAATATTTCGATGACCATAGATACCAGAGTAACCGATTTGAATAATAACATTTTTCTCATTGGAGGATCCGGAGCTGGAAAATCATATAGATTTGTAAAACCGAATCTTCTACAAATGAACGGCAGTTACATTGTTACAGATCCAAAAGGAGAACTGTTAAGGGATACTGGCGGCATTATGAAAAAATATGGATATAAAGTAAAAGCAATTAATCTGTTGAATGGCAAACAGATGAAGAAATCCATCCATTATAATCCGTTTAAATATTTAAAAGAAGATACAGATGTTGTGAAACTTATCAATCAGATGATTTCCAATACTACACCGAAAGGTGCCAGCGCTTCTTCCGATCCATTCTGGGAGAAAGCAGAAACAATGCTGTGGCTGGCACTGTTTTTTTATACCTGGAAGGAAGGGGTTGTAATGCCGGATGGAAGAGTAAAGAGAAATTTTCCGGCAGTGATGGAACTGTTAAAAAAGACGGAATTTAAGACGGATAGCAGAGGACGAAAGCTGGATTCAGAACTGGACCTGATGATGAAAACTTTGGAGAGAGAACAGCCGAATCATCCGGCAGTTGTAAATTATAATAAGTCCATGCGTGGAGCTGCAGATACAGTACGTTCTATTATTATCAGTGCCAATGCGCGCCTGGCAGTGATGGGTAATGACACAATACTGGACTTGTTATCGGAAGATGAGATAGATATTGAAAGTATTGGAAGGGAAAAAACAGTATTATACTGTGTGATTCCGGATGTAGATAAATCCTACAATTTTATCATCGGAATGCTTTACAGTCAGATTTTCAGTGAGCTGTATTATCAGGCCGATTTTGTCTATGGGGGAAGTCTTCCGGTACATGTAACCATGATGTTTGATGAATTTGCCAATGTGGCTTTGCCAGACGATTTTACATCATTATTAACAACTATGCGTTCCAGAAATATGAGTTCCATCATTATTGTACAGAATATGGCACAGATAAAAAAACTGTTTAAAGATGATTGGGAAACCATTTCAGGAAACTGTGCTACACTGATTTATCTGGGTGGAAATGAACAGGCAACACACAAATATATAGCAGAAAGCATGGGAAAAATGACCATTGATAAAAGAAGCAGCAGTGAAACAAAGGGCAAGAATGGAAGTACAAGCAGTTCCAGTGATATTCTGGGAAGAGAATTGTTAATGTCCGATGAGGTTCGCAAACTTTCCAGAAAAAAATGTGTAGTATTTATCCAGGGATTTGATCCGGTGATTGATGATAAAATCAATACAGCCAGCCATCCGTTATGGAAAGAGGCATGTAAGGCCAAAAAAGGTTATATTTACGATGCAAGGCTTGATCGTCTAAAGACTGAGAAAATGCTGGTGGATGCAAAGAGTATCCGTCATCTTGCTGAACTTGATAAAATACAGGAAAAAGAATATATTTATGAAAAATTTGTAGCGGGTCAAATAGGGAATCCGGAACCGGAAAAATATAGAAAACGGGTATTAAAAATGGAATTGCAGGATCTTATGGCATTGGATGTATCGGCTATGACACAGGAAGATGTGCTGCACCTTGATATGGAGAGCATCAAGAAAAACAGAATCGCTGCAGAAGAAAAAGCACGTAATCTGGAAACAGAACTGGCTGCAAAAGAAAAGGAAAAAATATATATTGAAGATCTGAATCAGGAAGAAACGATAGCTGTCTTGATGCTCAGACAGCGGGATTTTAGTGAAAAACAGATACAGGTTATTTTAAAACTTGTAAAGAATAATAGAAACTGGAATCAACTGATTGATTATTTTAATCCCGATTTTTCTATAGCGGAACTGGAATCCTATATCAACAATCTGGCAAGCTGAATGAATGTTGAATATATTCAAAAAATTTGAAAAAAAAGTCTCGTATAGTGAGATGACAAACAGGAAGATGTCAAGTACGATAAATACAGCATTACAGAAAGGAGGAATTCCGGATGAGGAAAAAAATTTCTAAAATCATACGGACGGCATTTATACTTTGTTTTCTTGTGTTAAGTATGTCTATCACAGCGTTTGCGTCAGGACAGGGTACAAATGTGATGAATGGACTTACAAACATTAAAACACTTGTTCTTGGCATCATCAGTCTTGTGGGAGCAATTTTTACAGGACTTGCAATTTCAGAATTTGCCACAGCGTTTTCAGACAGAGACACTGCTTCCATGAAGCAGGCAGGTTTTAAAATTGCCGGCGGATTGATTATGTTTTTTGCAACAACAATCATGGCTCTTTTGGGAATGTAATCATAACGAAAGAAAGGGAAAAAAATGAATCTTATTGGTGACATTTTTACACCAGCGGGAACCTACATAGGGGATGCCCTGAACAATCTGGGAAGAACGATTATCAAAGGTGGATGCTCTTTCTATAACAAACTGGTAGACCTGGCAAATGAATTCTTCCTGCAGACTCCTTGGGAGTTTGCAGGCGGGGAAGGTTCCGATACCTGGCAGCTGATTATGAACTGCAATACCGTTTTTGTCGGCATTGCAGGAAGTCTTCTTGCCGTGTTCTGGCTGATTGGTTATCTGAGCGAGATTACGGATATCCGGCAGGAAATGAGACTGGAGCAGATTATAAAAATATTTGTCCGGCTCTTTGTTGCTGAATTTATGGTCTGCAATTCCCTGAATATTGTATGTGGTATTTTCAGTCTTACAACATCCGTATGCAGTGCCATTTCAGGAACTACAACAAATATTGGGATCGACTATGCAGCAGATATACGTCCTTCCCTGGAGCGACTGAATTCGTCTGTAAATCCGGAAATTAAAGGGGCGTCAAGCCTGGGAAATAACATCGGACTTGTGTTCTTGGCTATTATTTTTGCAGGAATTGTGGTAGCTATTGGTGTAGTGATTTTCATGGCATCAATCAAACGATTTTTAAAGGTACTGGTATTAATTCCTTATGGTTCACTGGCAGGTGCTGCACTTGCAGGGAATCATACGATAAAAAGGACAACAGAAAGCTTTTACCGCTATGCATTGGCTGCCGGATTTGAAGTGATTACAATGATCCTCATGCTTGCCATCGGATCGGCACTGATGAAAGGAAATCTGCTACAGGATTTAGCAGGAACTGTTCCAGGTTCATCCGCTTCTGGTGGAACAATTTTGATTTACATTTTGGAAAACCTGGCTTCTAAGGCGGTAATACTTGGATGTATTGCAACAGGAATTAATCAGTCGGAACAGATTACGCAGCGAATTATTGGATAGGAAAAAGAAAGGAGGAACGATGGATTGAATAAAATTATTTTAACCGGAATGGTTAAGAACATTGAAACAAGATTTATAAATTCTGTATTGCTGACTGGAGTCAGGTTTGTGCTTGCAGATGAGAAAGGCGAATCTTTTGAATGTATCGCATTTGGAAAGGAAGCAGAAAGACTTATAAAACAGGATCAGAATCATAGAGTTTCTTTGTACGGAACATTGCGAAACTATAAATACATGGACGTTAATCGGACGATTCACCGAAATAAATACATCCTGATTTATAATTTTTCCACAGATGGAAGTGAACCAAAAGAAGCCGGAGCAGATTACGAAGCAGAAATCGAAGAAAAGCTGGAAGAATTTCTGGCGCAGGGACAGGCACCGTTTTCCACGATAGCAGATGCATATGCATAACAGGATGACAGGAGAGAAATATGTTACAGATCAACACAAACAGCAATATTGATGATTATAAAGAAACTGTAATTGCCGGAATGACTGCCAGGGAAACATTATGGGCAGGCGCAGGTATTATAGCAGGCGCACTGGTGACTGTCATATCAGCTGTAGTACTTCATCTTCCTCTTATATTGTGTATTTATCTTGGGATACCGGCTATTATTCCATTTGTGCTTACTGGTTTTTCGATAAAAGATGGAATGACTTTCTGGCAGCGTTGGCGAAGAAATAGAAATAAAAAGAAGTCATCACCGCTGTCTTACTGCTCTACAGAGTGCAGGAGCTCTTATCAGAAAAGAGAACGAAAACTGGAATTATCAGAGGAGGATAAAAATAAGGAATTTGAGAGACTTTTAAAACACATGAAAGTGATGGGTGTCTTACTTGCACTTGCTTTCATTGTTGGGATTATCATTTTCATTATAGTATGGAAGAGGTGATGGAATGATTAAAGATATCGACATGAATTACATTTATGAAGTACAGGATCACTTTATCAATGATCCGAAAGATTCCAAATTAATGGTAAAGCTTCATACCGATTATAATGATCATATGGTAAAAAAGGAAATTCTGAAAATTGCCAGAAATGAATTCCTGTTAAGAAAGCTGGATGCGGAGAAAGCAGATGCATATGTCGCCGCTTTTGAGGAATATATGTGGAGATATTATATCATAGAGCCTCTGATTGAAAATCCGGAAATAACAGATATAAATCTTTACAATGAAAATCATGTAACGGTGAGAACGGTGGATAATCAGCGGAAAATTGCAGATGTCAGATTCCACGATAGAAAAGACTATGAAAGATTTATCAGGGTAACGGCTCTGAAAAATGAAATTAATTTATCAAACATCAATGCACAGCAGGTATTTGTTGACAGTACCAGCAACGATAAATATAAATTAAGGGTTGATATTTCTACAGAATTTTTAAATTGTTCCAGAATTCCTTATATGCATATCCGAAAAAATCCGAAGAAAAAATTTCAGACAGAAGATTTGGTTCGGTTAAATGTAATGACAGAAGAAGAAATGAGTTATATTATCCAAAAATTTAATGAAGGAAGCGGAATGCTTATTGTAGGAGAGGGAAATTCAGGGAAGTCTACATTGCTGAATGCGCTGTTAGATAAAGCGGATCACAATAAAAAAATTTTAGTCGCACAGGAATCGGACGGTGAGCTTTTTACCGATTATCAAGACGGAGGACATCCGGATATATTGTTTCAGCATCTGGTAAAAAACAGCGGAGAAGGAAGTGTGCAGTATGGTCTGGGTGAGCTCATTGAAAAAGGCCTGGTAAGTGATTTTAATATGTTCATTATCGGGGAAGTGAAAGACAGTTTATCTGCAGCAAAATTGCTAAATGCTTCCTTCACCGGAGCTCAGGCGGTCACAACCTTACATGGACCGGATGAATTTGCAGGCATTGAGAAAATGGCTGATTATATCTGCCAGGGAACCGGATATCGTTATCTGGAAGCACTGAAACTGCTGAGAACATTTGAAACTGTTGTTTTTATGAAAAACCGTAAATTGGGAGGCATTGCAGAAATTAGCGGATGGAATGTGGCGAAAGAAGAACTGATTATTAATCCGGCAAGAATACGAAAAAGGAAAATCACAGACTTTCTGGTGGTAGGATAGGAGGAATTAATGAATTATCTTATAATATACAACATGATATTTTTCTGCCTGAGTATTTTCATTGCAGTATTGATTTACAAATCAGTTCGGAAGAGCAAGGCATTGTTTTATCAAAGTGTAAATAAAACAATTGATAAATCGAAAAATGCCGCATTTAAAAGAAAAATAAAAGAAGAAAACCTAAGAATTGAAGATGGAAATCAAGAAAAAACAAGCCTTTTTTACCGGATTGATTTAAGCCTGGCACAAAGTGGACTGATCCAGCATTTTCCCTTTTTAAATACAGAAATCTTTCTTGGTATTGTGGCTGTCAGTGTTACGATTGCTTTGATAGCTGGTTTGAGAAAAGGATTTCTGGCCGGAATCATAGCAGCAAGTGTCGTTGCATTTCTGTTTTATATACTGATTTTTCTTTTAACTGCAAGAAATTATCAGAGAACAGAAAAACAGATTATTCGTTTTGTGGGTATGCTTAAGAACTATTCAAGGGGAAGTGATGATCTTCTGACCATATTAAAAAGTGTTGCGGTTTATCTGGATGAGCCTTTAAAAACAATTGTGGAGGAATGTCAGGCGGAAGCAGTTGCAACAGGAGATCTTCCGGCAGCAATGACAAGAATGGCATTAAAGATAGAACACAAGGAAATGAAGAAAATTATCGGGAATCTGGAAATCTGTTCACGCAGAAAAGCCAATTATGCAGTAATCATATCCAGATCCATGCAGCAGCTCCGCTCTTATATCGCTGTTCAGGAAGAAAATAAGAGAATGGTAAGTGGTGCCAGGAAAACAATTCTATTAATTATGGCGATAGGGGTATTGTCCATGGTCATGATGAATGACTTTGCAAATGGAGATATAATAGGTTTTCTGCAGCAGTCCTTTATAGGAGAGTGTATCCTTTTTTATCTGTTTTTCATTGTATTATATGCTGCTTGGAAGATGATTTCCATGGGTAGGAAAATGTAGGAGGTAAAATGGATAAATATCATGTAGCTGCGGTTTTTACCGCAATTGTGATATCTTTTCTGATATCATTTCTGATACAGGTTGTCATGAAAAACAGGGTGACAGATGATGATTTGATACAGGCGCGCCAGATACTTCGAAAAAAAGAGAAGGAGCAGAAGGAAAAGAAGTATAAAAAAATATTTTTTCGAAAAAGGTCATCTTATGAGGATAAGATGATGGAATTATCAAAACTTGGAGTAAATTACCATATAGGAAGAAATATATCACCGTCTGAATATCTGATGATACAATTTGGATGTGGAGTGCTTCTTGGAGTTGCAGGTGTTTTTATGGTAGGACCATTGGGGTGTTTGGCAGCCTTGTTAGGATATGTCCTTCCAACTGCATTTTTCCGGTATCAGAATGAGAGGGATAATGAAAAGATGCTATCAGATATTAAAACAATCTATGACACAATGATTGTCAGCATGGAAGCGGGTGTGTTTCTGACAGAGGCGATTGCAGATTGCTATCAGCAGGTGGAGCATAAAAGACTGAAAAAAGCATTACTGGAGCTGAACAGCGAACTGATCGCGACGAATCAGATTGAAGAGTCTGTCAATAAGTTTGAAATGAAATTTAGTAACGACTACATTAGTAACTTGTGCGTTATATTGAGGCAGGCAGGAGAATCCGGGATGTCAGTAAATATGTTATCTGACATGGCCAAGCATATGACGGATGTATCCGGAGCCTTAAATATAAAGAAACAAAAGAAGCTGGATGGTGAAGGAGTAAAGATTGAAATTATGCTGTATATTGGAATTATAGCGGTATGTCTTTATGTTACATTGGCTACTTTTGGAAGTACATTGAATGAATTATTTTAGGAGGAACAATCAAATGGTATTTGGAATGAAGCAAAAAGTAGATGATTTCGTAATAAGAGCAATGTTGAAAAAGGCAGGAATAAAGAGTAGATGCAAATCAGTCATAACCAAAAAACATGAAGGTGTGGATGGCGTTGTGGTTGCTCTGATTCTGATTGTAGTAGCAGTAGCAGCTGCAATCCTGTTTCGGAATACAATCATGACTACGATATCGGATGTATTGAAAACAGTGGATACAAAGATAAATGCTCTGTTTAATGGGAATTCAAGCTCAATATCATAGCCGGAAAAGAGGAGGTATATGAAGAAATTAATAAGCAAACATGAGGGGGATATAGGAATCGGTTCCATGATTATAATGATTTTAACCATCTTTATATCGATTATTCTTATTATGGCATATACATCCTGGCATACAAAGCTGGCTGTCAAGGATAGTATTATCCTCACAGTCAGCAGCTATCTTAAATCAGTGGAAACTGCCGGATACCTGACAGCAGAGCAGCAGCAGGAACTGAAAGCGGAGCTGCAGGAATTTGGTCTGGAAAATATCTCTTTTGAGGGAAGCAGTCTGGTACCGGTTGCGTATGGAAACAGAGTTTATCTGCATGTTACAGGCCGCTTACATTTACAGACAACACCATCCCTTGTCATTACAGACCAGATTCAATTTACACAAGATAGTTATATGGATGTAGATATTACAAGAAAAGGAACATCCTTTTATTAACAGGGAGATATAAACGTGAAATTGAAAAAAATGCTCAGAAGAAAAAAGGAGGGTGCCGTTGAAGGTATCGTGATATGCCTGGTTCTTATCGTATGTCTGATTATGATTACATTATATAGTATTCAGCTTCGAATTGCACAGAATGAAAAATATGAGACCGATGAGGCAGTGACAATAGCGGCTTCTTCAGCACAGCTGGTTGATTTGTATCAGTATGCCAGCACAGGTGAAAACGTTCTTGATTGCACAGGGAATGGAAATTCAGGTGGAAAATATAGTCAGCCATATGAAGCAACGAAAGAAGCATGCAGGATTACTTTTGACAGATTTCAGGAACATCTGGCTATGAGCCTGAATCTATCAGAAGATTTAACTCCGTCGGAAAATACTTATATAAAAAAAGTAGAGGTACATGAATTTACAATATACAATGTGATGAATGCAGGAGTATATACTTGCACTTTTAATGGCAGCGATTTTACAGAAACTCAGTATGATCCGGATTTTCATACAACAAAGATGATTAAAGGAAAAGAGCGAGCGATTATCCAGACATCGGTATATGTAGATATTGAGTTTACAGTTGAAATTTTTGGAAAAACTTATGTGATTCCAATCACGGAATATGTTTATTTAAAGGGTTAAAAGAAAGGTATCAAGGTAATGTGGAAAAAAACAAAGAGTATTATTGTGGTACTTGTAATTGCAATTGCGATATTTGCAATTCTACTGGCGATTGAGAAAAATGAGCTACAAAAATATGAGAGAATATCTGTTGCGGTTGCATTGGAAGATGTTCCGCAGGGAACAAAATTGTCAGAAAAAAATATCAAAAAATATTTTGAATTGCGTCAGGTGGATGCATCTTTAAACAACGAATATGTGGTAACCGAACTGAATGATCTGAAAGATCAGTATGTATCTGAAGAAATATATAAAAATACGATTGCTTATAAAGATAAGTTTTCGGATATTGATGTGATAAATGAAGAGATTCAGGAAGCTGTGACGGTGTCCTTTGGTGTAAATTCTCTGGCTGATTCATTGGTTGGAACTCTTCGGATGGGAGATGTGGTAAAGCTGTATGTGGTTGATTCTTATACGAACGAAATTTCAGAACTGATAAATTATACGGTGATTATTGAGGAAGCATTTGATGCATCCGGGGTACTGATACAGCCGGGAGACGATACAAGTCTTTCCACACATTATACAATCTCAATCGACAAAGAGGATGAGGAATCTTTTTACAAGAAACTAAGCAGTGGCAGTGTCAAAATTGTCAAAGTGGAATAAGACAACCTTGCGACAATTTGTCGCAAGGTTATTTTTAAAAATGGAGGAAAAAGGTATGATTCTCTTTTATATGTTTATGAAAACAATGCCTCATGGAATGACAGAGAAAGCAGAGTTTCACAAAAACAATATAGATTATCTTGTTGAGACATATCTGTCCACGATATGTAATCGAAAAGAAATATATGCGGTAACGGAAACAGAACAAATTCTACTGATCGTACAGAATGAAAATGAACTGCCCAGAAATGCGATGCTGTTAGATGATTCAGAAGATAAAGACTTGTGGATAGAATGCCAGAGAGCAGCAGGAACTGTCCTGCAGCAACTGTTATTGAAAAATGCTTTGATTCAGAAAGAAAATATGGAAAAAATGCTGGAGAAGGCTGGAAGCTGGATGGAACAGAAACAGAGATTTTCTTATGTCAAGGAAATCAAAAAGAAACAGGGATGTTGTAAAAAAGTATTCAAAGATAAAAGGATGGAAGGATATGATTTCAGAGAAATAAATTTAGCGGATTCCATATTTATTAATTGCAGTCTTGTCGGTGCAAACTTTTCTTATGTGAATTTGGAAAATGCCATTTTTATTAATTGTGATCTGGAAGATGCTGTTTTTTATAAAGCGCAGACTGCAAATGCAGGAGTTATCCAGGGGACATATAAATACATAAAACAGATAGGAGACTGGACCGATGAAAAAGAAAAAATATTTTATTCTGCGAAAAAATAAAAAGGATCAGGAATATTACGAAGTAAATAGGAAAGAAAGAATTCTTCCGTATGAAAGACTGTATTTAAAAGGTTATTTTCAAAATGAAAAAATAATGAGTGCACTTTTTTTGCTTGGAGAATGGAAAGAGGAACAGGAAATAGAAATGATAAAAACATTAAGAATGGCAGATGTTGATTTCCGTTTGATAAATCGGAACGAAAAGAGATATCTGTTGATCTTGGATGAATGTAATTATCAGGAATTTGATAAACTGGTAGAATTTCTCGTTGAAAAGATAAAATTAACGGGTGAGACTTTAGAAATCTTGACGATAAATGAAAGAATTCGTTTTTTGCATGAGGGATATTTGCTTATGAAAGAACAACGGCGTCTTAATATAGAAGATTATTTAAACAATATGAATGAATGTGCGGAAGATTTTCGGTTGGATAAGATGGAAAAGAAAGAGATTCATTCGATTATCGAGGGAGAAAACGGGTATTTTGCATTGCTTGGAATTCATTCTTGGCCCGATCAGACGGATGAAATACGGAATGTGGTAACCGATTTATTGAAAAGTCCTTGTTTCATTTCCGGAATCCGGATATTTGAAAGCATCTGTGATCAGGACGTTATCAATAAAATGAAGCAATGTTATATGGGATTAGATGGTCAAATGGTGAAACTCAAAAGAACAGATCCAAAGTTTTATGCACTGTATCATGGGTTGGAGGAGGATGAAACGGCTCATTACACATTTGCCGGATGTCTGGTTCTGCTCCGGGGAGATACAATGGATGAATTGATAAAAGAAGTAGAGGAACTACAATTTCACGTAAAAACGGAGGGAGGAAAAATTGTCCATTATGTAACCTCATGGAAAGAAATATGGGAACAGATAGCAGGGATAACATTTCATGACGGGTATACAAGAATCATCACAACAGAGAAACTGGAAGGAATGACGGCAAAACAGAAGCAGGCAAAGAAGTCTGGTGCAGTTTTTATGAATCATATACTTTGAAAGGAGAAGAGGAAGAATGAACCTTTTTTATTCGTCAAGAAAAGAATTTGCAGAACTGAAAAAACCACAGAATGTTTATCGAGAGAAACCGCAGAATGTACAGGAGACATTAGAAGTGTTAAGACTTGCACCAAACGGAATCATGGAAGCCGGAGAAGGGTGCTACACAAAATCCTATTATATCAACGATGCAAATTATAATACACTAACATATGAGGAACAATTGGATTTTTTCATGAAATGGAATAAACTGATGAATTCGATTGACCAGCCATTTAAGATTACTTATTTTAACAAATTGCAGAATATGATGGAATTCAGGGAAAAAATATTGTATCAGATGAAAAAAGATGTATTGGATAGTGCCAGGGAGGCGTTTAATGAAATCATAGAAACAAAGCTGTTAGAAGGACGGCATGGGATTGAACAGATGAAGATTTTGACATTAAGTGTTCAGAGAAACAGTTATGAAGATGCATACAATTATTTTTCGGCCATAGAAGCTGGTTTGTTCCGGAATTTTGCATCCTTGACATCCACATTGTTACCTTTAAATGCAAATGAGAGGATTGAACTTTTATATAATTTTTATCATGTCGGAGACGAAGAATATTTCCGATTTGACATCATGGAATGTATTAGGCAGGGAAAAGACTGGAGAAATGATATTGCATGTAATGCAGTTGATTTTACAGAGAATGACGAGTATTTTCGAATGGATAGAAAATATTGTACTGCAATGTATATTTCTCCTGAACATTACCCATCAACCTTATCAGATGAATTTATAAATAAATTAGTGAATTGCAATGAACCAAGTATCTTCACAGTAGATTATGTGCCTGTATCACAGACCTTATTAAAAAAAGTTCTTGATGTAAAATTAGACGGAATTGAGAACAGTATCGAAAGACAGCAGCATAAACACAATCAGCAACAAAATTTTTCAAGTGAAATTTCTTATAAAGTAAGGAAACAAAAACAGAGTGTGGAGGAAATGATCAGTGATGTAGATACAAATGACCAGAAGATGTTCTGGACAGGCATCAGTTATATTCTTATGGGCGACAGCAAAAAAGAACTGGAAAATTCAGTCAGCAGTGTCAATCTTATATTGGATCATGATGGTTTTAAGTCTGAGTCATACAGGATGCGTCAAAGGGAGGGATTAAACACGGTTCTTCCGATTGGTGTACGTCAGGTAGACCGGATGAGGGGACTTCTGACGAGATGCGCGGCTGCTTTTCAACCTTTCTTTGCCAAAGATATTAATATGAAAGAAGGTTCATTTTTTTATGGGACAAACCAGCTGAGTAAAAGGATTATTATGGGAAATAGAACAAAACTGGAAAATGCTTCCGGTTTTGTGGTTGGTATCCCGGGATCAGGAAAGAGTTTTACTGGTGCCAAGCTGGAGATTGGGCAAGTAATGGTGGGAACAGATGCAGACATTATTATCATAGATCCTACCCATGAATATCTTGATGTTGCAAGAGCATTCGGAGGAGAAACGCTTTTGATTGCAGACTATGCCGATACGTTTATGAACCCTTTGGATATCGATCTGGAAATCTGTCATTACAAAAAAGAGTTTAATCAGATGAAGGCGGAAAAATCACAGCTGATGATGGGTATTTGTTGTCAGTGCATGACAGGGGAATTTCTTTCCGGACATTTTTCTATCGTAGACAGATGTGTCAGGCTGCTTTATGATAATCTGCTGGAACAAAAAGAGGAGGAAAGGAAAATTCCACTCATGTCAGATTTTCGAAACTTATTAGTCCAGCAGCCGGAACCGCAGGCAAAAGAAATCGCGCTTGCAATGGAACGGTTTACGGAAGGGTCTCTCAATATATTCAATCATCACACCAATGTGGACATTGAGAATAGGATTATCGTATATGCCTGCAGAGACATAGGGCCAGAGTTAATGCCAATAGGGATGGTTATCATGCTTGATAATGTTACAACGAGGATTATTGAAAATATGAAGAATGGAAAGGCCACTTATTTATATATTGATGAATTTCATGGGGCGAGACGTTCTGTTGCTTAACAGGCAACGGGGTCAGCAGTGCCCGTCGTAAGACAAAACTGCTGATACAACTGATATGGTGTTGTTCAAATGAGTGGGTAACGCCACAAAGGGACACACACAAACTGCCTTCTGCATGAGTAGCGGTGTAAAGCGAAAATGTGGTCATAGCTAGGCTGAAGAGCAAAAAGCCAATCCTAACAGAGAGTTACATTAAGAAATATTGAAAACATTGGTTTAAAAGTGGCTAGAGCCCACCTGTGGAAGAAATATTGTAATAATGTATGAGCTGAGGAAACGTCTGTAGAGGTACAGGCTATTGGTTATTATGTAGTGAAGCTGTATAAGGTGAGTATCCACAGAAGTGGGGACGAACTGACGATTTAAAGGGTCTAAAATTCGAATACGTCGAAAGGCGTATGCCAATGGTTTGGCGTTAATTACCGATGAGTAAGGGCGTGGAAGTGAAAATCGGGATACTGTTACAGGCAGTATAAATTAACAGGCTCAAAGGAGGCACCTAAGTACAGTATATTGCACCATATTGGAACGTCGAAAGCAACGAACAGATAGCGGTTACACACGCAATGACCTGTTGGTAAGGAAAGCATTTTTGTATAACTTACCTTTATCGTTGTGAGAGCGGAGGCACGAGCGTTGAAGCTTCTGTAATGGAAGTGGAGCAACAGCCTCTAGTGGGATGGTTAGTATTGGAAGCTAACCAATAAAAAGAGTTTATAAAATAATGTAGTTAGCATTCATAGGTTCGAGTATGACTAAAAGAAACAAAGGCTTACGAGAGTGAGGTGATGTTGACTATGCAAAGAAAGAAACAATCTTTGAAATAACTACATTAACAATAAAGAAACTCTTCCCATGGAACGCCGTGTGCAATGAAAGTTGCTTGCACGGTGTGGCTCGGGGCGAAAGGCGTGAAAGCGTCTGACCTATCGAGATTTTTTTTGGAAAACCCCTATACAAGAGACTATTTTATCACACTTTGGGCCAAAATACGAAAAGTAGGAGGAATTCCGACAGGGATTACACAGAATCCTTCCATGATATTGGCAGATACGAGAATTTCCAGTATGCTGATGAACAGTGAATACCTGATGATCATGAAGATTGATGGTCCGGATGCAGACGTGCTGGTAAAAAATTTTGATTGGATGTCCGAGGCAATGAAACGCTATGTGACACAGGCAGAGCGAGGAACCGGACTAATACGGTTTGGAAACGTTGTTGTGCCATTCGATGGCCGGATTGATAGAGACAGTCCGGTTTATGACATATACAATACGGATTTCCATGAAAAAGCCAGAATGAAGCAGTCTTTGGAAAAACAGGCAGGTGATTAAATACATGGGTGCGGAAAAACATATTCAGGCATGGAACCGGAGAAATAAAAAAGGTTCTTCCATAGAAACAGCCATTGACCGTACAGAGCATTTCCTGGACAGGCAGGAAGAAATGATAAATAAAGTTTCCGACATTCTGGAAAATCAGGATGGGGAGAGCCTTCCACACAAAGAAGGAGAGGCGGCAGTTGAAGGTATAGAGGTTTTGGGGAAAATAAAAAATCATGTTCTAAATGTTCATGATCAGAAGAAGGCATTGAAGAAAGAGATAAGGAGAGGATTTGAGATTGGAGAAGGCCTGAGCAGAATGGGGGAAACGGGGGAAAGAGCCAGAGAGGCAATTTCTATCGGTTATAAATCTCAGGTTAAAAAGCTGGAAAAAAAGGCGGAAAAAATCAACCGCAGACAAAGCAGAAAATTTTCAAAGGACATACAGAAGATTCAGAGAAAATATAGCAGGAATCTGGGATCGGGAAGTTTCTTCAAACAGCCGGAAAAAATAGCGAAAAAAAGCTCTTTGGAACAGATTGCGGCCGAAGTATACCGCACGGAAAAGCTGGATAAAAAAACAAAAAGAGCTGCATATAAAAAAATACATAAACATGGGGATATGCAGTCGGCAGCAATCATAGCCGCTTCTTCTGCAGCAGCATTGAACAATCAGATTGATCATGCAGCATTACAAAAACATATTACAGGAGAAATACATGGAATATCAAATGGAAATCTTAACAGAACAAGGAATCTGGAAAGCGAATTGGGTGTTCGCTCCTATAATATGGGGATATCAAACAGGAATGCCGGTATCACCATGCAACCGACAGGAAAGGCAGAACGAAGCATAAAAGTGTTTCAGAAGAAGGATACGGAAACCGCAGCAGAAAAGTTCTTGAAAAAGCAGGAAAAAATAACCGGAAAAAAGATTAATAAACTGGAGAATAAACAAAAAAACAGACAGGAAAAACTCAGTAATAAAGCAGCGTTGCGAAAAGCAAAGCTGGATTTTATGATTACGACCCTTTTGGATGATGAATCAAAAAGCGGAAAAGTGGCAGGTCTGGAACTGATGAAACAGATTTTTTTTGTTCATGGAAAGACGCTTGGGAAAAAGCTTATGAAAAAGGGAACTTTATTTCTCAAGTTTGTTATAGGTGGTATTGTTCATTTGTTCCTTTCTGTATTTATGACGTTTTTCTCCTTATTAATGACATTTTTGTTGCCGGTTCTGCTGGTAGGTGTATGTGTTCTGACCATTTATTCTGCAATTGCATATATTGGAGGTTTTTTTGGATTCGGAGATGGGAACGGCGTAGTGCAAGTGGATGCCAAAGAGGTGAATATAACAGAACAGGCAAATGGATTATATAGCAGTTTGGAGGAAGAGATTAAGGCATATGTTGGAAAAAGCCGTGTTCAAAAAAATACGGAGACAGAATATGTGGAAGATTCTTATAAAATCACTTATCCATATGGAACCAGTCCGGCCAAAGGGGATTTTCTGGCAAATTATTTTACAAAAATGGCAGATGTGAAGGTGGAAGAAATCAGTGAAGAAGAATTGCTTCCGTATATGAATATCAACACATATACAGAGAAGACTACATTGCAGACAGTATTTAATCAGATGCATTATTTCGGGGAAGAAACGTATTCTGAGACAAAGAGACAGGAATTGATTGGCTATGAACAAAGAAAAGTAGTAAAAACTGTACTAATTGGTTACCGGGATGTATCAACGGAGTATTCGGTATCGCAAAATGACTGGATTTATAATAACGGACAAAAGGCGTCAGGTTCCACCGGAATTTATATAAAGGCAAATAAAAAGGATTATAAAAATTATATGCAGCTAACAAAAGAGCAGCTGAAAAGCAATAATATGTACTGTTATCTTCATACCACTAATTCAAATAAAATACCGTTGGGAACAGAGATTACGGTTCAGCTAAATTACAGAATAGCAGGGATAACAAGAACGGGAACCATCAAGGCACAGATTATCGGCATTGACAGTAGTGGCACCGATTTGTACAGAAATCAGCCTTATTTGGAACTGTTTGTTAATACAAGAAGTAATATGTCATTGGAGGAAAGAACAGATGCGACACTGATTTCTTTTCATTTGCAAAATCAGAAGAATCCGGTACGGTTTACAGCGTTAAGATCCAGAACTGCCTATCTTTACACTCTGACTCATAAGGAGCCTGTGTATGAATTGCAGGAGAGCTGGGAGGATGATCCGGACAAGCCGATTTATAAAACCTATACATATCGGACTTATAGTAAGCCGGTATATTACCTGACAGCCGGCAAATGGTATGCAAAATATTCAAACACACTGTCTCAAAATCAGAAAGAAGTCTGGAAGGCATGTAAGGAGTTATATGCTGCAGTTTCCTATTAAACATACTGAACAGAGGATAAAGGAGAAAAATACAAGTGATAGAATTAAAAACAATCATAGATTCTTTTTATCATGATATTGCGATGTCTGGAATCGAAGAATATCATAACTATTTAACAAGTATTGCAAAGGGAAATTTGTACCGTTATAATGTGAATAATCAAATATTGATTTATAAACAGCAGCCGGAAGCGGAAGTTGTAGCAAGCTATTCTGTCTGGAAAGAAAATGGATATGTTCCCAAGAGGCATAGTGCAATTTATGCGGATGAAGAAGACAAAATATGCGGAATGCCATATTTATTTTCGGCTGACAAAATAGTAGGATTATCACGGGAAGAAATAGATAAGTTTTCCTGGAAACTGGAAGGAGATGAGGTGCAAATTGTAAATGACAGCTTTCTGCAAAAAAAAGAGCAGCTTCCGGAAACATTGATGGAGGCTTCAAAAATATGTTTTCAGGAAATTGAGGAAGAAATATTTGCAGAGAATTTTTTTGCAAGGAAACTGGCTGAATATGCAGCCAATACTGTGATATTGCAAAGATGCGGATATCAGGCCGAGTTACCGGAATATATCAGGGAAAGGTTTGAAAATCTGGAAGAAAAAGAGAAGATAGATTTGGTAAAAAAAATTCAGCCATATGCAGCACAATTTTCCAGAACCATACTGGGCAACATTGGGGCATTGGTGGCTTATCGGAAAGAGAGGAATAAAAATGAACAATCTGGACAAGAGGAATTTGACAGAGCAGGTGTTGACAGAGGAAGAGAAGAGGCAGTTAGAGAAAGCCAAGACACTCGAAGAAATAGCACAGATTCTGGATTTGGAACAGGTAGACAGAGAGGGGCTGGAACCGGAGCCGCAATAGAGAAAACAGAAAGAAAAAGGAGGATTGAAGATTTCGGAGAAAAAATAGGAGGTGCGAGGAAAGACTTATGGGCCAAAAGAGGATTGATGCTGGAAGATATCCTTGTAATGAATGAGGCAGAACAGGAAAAATACATCAATAAAAATCAGGTGTGGCCAAAGCCTGATTATGAAGAAATGAAAAAGGATGGACTGCCAATAGAAGTTATATATTTCTGTAAGAAAGTCCGCGACTCTCTGCCGGTGAATCCTGTTCGTTCAAAAGAAAAATATGTAACATTAGTATCAGATATCAAGCAGGAGACAATGAAGTGCAGGAATATGGATGATATTGGAAATGTATATACTATGCTTATGGAAAAGAAGTATGTGATTCCTGTATCGAGCTACAGACTTAGTGTTGGACGGGATTATGACGACATTATAACAAATAAATTGTTGCGAAGTCTTCAAATGAATGATTGGGAGTTAAAGAGAGAAATACAGAAAAAGAGATTTCTTTATACAGATGAGGAAAAGATATTAGCAGACTACAACATTAGCTGTTATGATGAATCACATACATGGTCAGTGAATACGAATGGAAAGCCGGTCATTGAGCAGCATTTTAGCAATGGAAAAAGATTTATATATCCTCAGGGAGAATTTGCCAGGCAAGAAAGTTGGAAAATAGATACCTGGTATGTCAGAAAAGGAAGTGATATTGTAGGTTTCAACTTTGAAACCTTAGAGCAAGCTCAACAATATGTAATCGGGCAGGAGAGGGATAAAATCAAAAACGAAAAGAAAGAAAAAACAACAAGTCCAAGAAAGAAAAAATGGGTACCTCCGATTCTGGAGCATATAGAAAGAATGGGGCTGGAAGATGTCTGTCAGGGTAGAATGATAGAAGGAAAGGATTTCTTGGACGAATTTGCCATTCGGGGAGGGGAGTTTGGAAACTGGTTGACAGAACAGGAAAGACAGGCAAATCTTAACATGGCATATGAAGCATTTTGCGATCTTGCAGAAGCCTTGAACATATCAAGAAAAGATATTTCATTAAATGGACAACTGGCGATTGCATTTGGAGCCAGGGGAAGAGGAAATGCATTGGCTCATTTTGAAGAAACAATGAATGTAATTAATTTGACAAAAATGAAAGGAGCAGGTTCTTTATCCCATGAATGGGGTCATGCACTGGACTTTATCAGCCGGGATATTTTAGGAGGGAAATCGGAAGAGAGAACAAAGATTTCAGATGTTTTAAAATGGAAATATCAGGATGGAAAAAGAGTAAAAACAGATTTCTATCATAATTCGGAAGTATTTGATCAGTATTTTTGCAAAAACGACAAGGGATACTGGAGCAGTGATGATGAAATGTTTGCCAGAGCATTTGCGTGTTATGTAACAGACAAGCTTGCGGAACTTGGTGGAAAATCAGACTATTTAAACGGTCACGCCCAACTTGGTAAACTGGAAGTGAATGGTAAGATTATACATGCATATCCAACAGGAAAAGAAAGGGAGACAATAAACCAGGCAATGGATTATATGATTGATTCATACAGAAACAGAGGGTTATTGCATGAACCGGAAAATAGTCTGGTACAAACAATTAGAAAAAGCAGATAAAAGGAGAGATGTATCGATGGTATATGAAGAGTTTAAAGAAATATTTAAAGAGGAAATAGTGGAATATCTTCCAAGGGCTTATCATCATTTATTGGTTGATATTGAAACGAAGGAAGATAAGTTTAAAGGAACATATGATATCATTCATTTTACAGATGACAGGCATCCGGATGCACAGCTTCCATCTTTTAACCTGACAGGAGTTTATCAGAGTGTTAAGGAACGCTTAAATGAAGACAGCATTGTGAATGTGTTTGCCGAATTTGCGGAAGAACTCGGACGGGTACTGAATGCTTCTTATAAGGAAAATGGGATTGATGAAACTGTGACCTCTATTGAGAAAGTACAAATGATTTATCAGGTTACATCAGACAATCTTCAACAAGTATTGGATAGTCCGGATTTTCTGCAGAAATTGGCGGAGGACGAAATGGGAGATCTGATAATCATACCATTTGATGAACAGATGATTATTGTACCGAAAAAAGAGATACCGGAGGATCTGGAAGAAGATTTTCTTGTTGAAACAGAAAATTTCATACAAGATTTTAGTGAAAAAACGCAAATATATTTTTATCAGAAAGATGAACAGCATCTGGGGATGATTCAGAAGAATAAAGGGGAAAGACTACGCGGTTTGTAGGATGTGAAGTTGTAAAAAGAAACGGAATATTGTATAATAGTGTAGGAATTTACAGAATGGGAGGATGTTATTGTGGAAACCGAAAACAGTTATTGTGATGCAAAAATGATCCAGATTATTAATAACCTGAGAGATACACGAATCCGGAAAGGAATGTCTCAGCTTGATGTTGCAGAACGGGCTGAGTTGAGTAGAACCTATATTTATAAGATTGAAAAATACAAATGCAATATAACTGTGAGTGTTTTAATAAAAATCTGTCAGGCACTTGGAGTAAAAGTTTCTCAAATTATACCAGACGAAACTCCGGAAGAGATAAGTCGGGCAGATGTTTTCCAATATCTGACAAAAGATATGAACGAAAAAGAGCAGAATACGGTACTAGAGATGGTTCGTATCTGTGTAGGTTTGAAAAACACAATATAAAGAAAAAAGTTTCTATAATTAAACACCAACATTAATGTGCTAGTTCTTCCGTTCCGATGTCATTTAACAAACCGGCTACCCGAGGATTCTTAAAACTGAATTTCTGGGATAAATATCGCATGGATGCACCGATTTCACCGTCCGGGCCGCCATACTGACTTATTATAATCATTGCAGCTTTCGGGTCGTTTTGTTTAATATTGATTGGATACTGTGTTCGCTTTTCATAAGACCACATAAATTACACCCTCCTTCCATTACAACATTGATTTTCCCACGGAAGCGGTCCCATATTCCAGTTCCATTCACCCATAGAACCTTCACTGGTTTGATATGCAAGCATAGGGCCACAATGCATTTCATACTCTTTAATGGCATCTCTGCGTATTCTTTCCATTTTTTTATAATATGCCATTGCTTCAGAACAATCCGGATGAGTATCCAGGAACAATCTGGTGTCATCCATTGCAAAACTTGCCTGATCAATGATTTTTCTTAACTTGTTTCCATCTACCATATGGTTATGTGCTGGCATATACTGTTGCATTCTGCCTCCCTGAGCCGGCATATAACGGTTTCTCATATTCTGTGTACCCATTTCTCTCTGTTCCATATACAGCTCACCTCACTTTGCAAATTTGTAACAAGTAAACGGTTTATATAAGGACGGAAAAATTGTCCCCCTTTGAAATCCTTCTTCTACATCACAGGTTCTTTCCCATTCCTGCCACGGAACATATGCCATTGCCAATGGAAAATCTTTAAGGGGCATTTGATCCATATTTCTTCGCATCTTGTCTCTATCACCCATATACGGTTCCTTTCTGTCCATTCTATTATGACAATTTATAATCTCAATTATAGTATATGAACTCTGGAACCATAGGTTCATGTAATTCTACACAAAAATAAGCTGCTCGAAAGCAGCTTATTTTTGTAAGGGCAAAAAACTATAAGAAACATTGCCAATTGGGTTATGCCGTATGACAAGAATAGGGTCTCCGATTTTGACTGTGTGATAAAGTTTCTTATCATTTACAGGGAGAGCAGTAGTACAATGTCCCTGTTCACAGCTGAATAAAAGATAATTTGGAACTTTCTTCTTCGCATCCACAGTCATGTTCCGGCTGTCATATTTATCTGTAATCTCACCGCACAGACATTCATATCGGTCGGCGGTCTGGTTCATTTTATATTTGAGACACAGCTGAAGCACAGATAAACAGTGGAATACTACAAATAGGAGGCAGATAGACATTACTGTGGTGGGAATACTATCCTTTCCTAAATAATAAAAACCGGAAATAGAATACGTTGGGGCACAAATGCGTGCGATAACTTCTCCTGCCAAAATGACTATAAACACAGGAATTGACCAGAAAAAACGTCGAAATGCCTTGTTTTTATATTGTTTGAAAGCAAGAGAACGCACCTGTCCCTCTTGCTCATTTGTTGGTGGAAAAAATGTAATATCCTTAATAGACAGATTTTCCGTCTTCTTATGAAATTGATTTTCCATAAAATCCTCCTCTCGTTTTCTACATATTATAAAAAAATTTTGTTTTTTTTGTTAAAATTTCTTGTAAAATTCCATAATTTCCAATATGATAAAATAAAACAATATTATGAAGATAAAGGGGAGAGAAGATGACAGGAACAGAAGCATGTAAAGAAATCATGAAACAAGTCAATTATATGGTGGAAGGAAAAGAAGACGTAATCAAAAAAGTTTTGGCAGCAATGATTGCCGGAGGCCATATTTTAATCGAAGATATTCCGGGAGTAGGTAAGACTACCATGGCAAAGGCGTTTGGGATTGCCATGGAACTTGAGAATAAAAGAATTCAGTTTACGATGGATGTTATGCCTTCAGATATCACTGGTTTTACCATGTTTGACAAAGAGAAGAATCGATTCGTGTACAAACCGGGGGCAGTGATGTGTAATCTTCTTTTGGCAGATGAGATTAATCGAACGACATCCAAGACCCAGGCGGCTCTTTTGGAAGCCATGGAAGAGAAGAGGACAACGGTGGATGGCAAGACAAGACCACTGCCGAATCCTTTTCTTGTGATTGCTACACAGAATCCAATTGGTTCAGTAGGAACAGCGATGCTTCCGGAGTCCCAGCTGGATCGTTTTATGTTCCGGCTTCATATGGGGTATCCGGATATGGAGCATGAGGTAAAACTGATTATGAACCGTCAGGAACAAGAAGATTCGGACAGGCAGGTAAAACCTGTCATCAGCAGAGAAGACCTTTGTTATATACAGAAAGAAGTAGAACAGGTATTTATCCATGAACAGTTAGTGCGATATGTAGTGGCATTGGTGGATGCTACAAGACATCATCCTTATCTGGAACTTGGGGTGAGTCCGAGAGGAAGTATTGCATTGGTGAAAGCGGCCAAAGCCATTGCCTATATAGAAGGAAGAGATTATGTGATACCGGATGATATTAAAGAAATTTTTTATGAAGTGGTGAATCATAGAGTGATTCTTTCGCCAAGAGGAAAGGCGGAAGGCATTGGTTTGAAAATGATTATAGATGATATTATGAGGAAAGTAACGGTAGGGAATAAAAAATAAGGGTGATATAAAGAATGAAGAAGAACAAATTCATGTATGTGCTGATTCTTTTGGTGTTTTTCTGGATTATGATTATGTATGACGGGTGGCAGACAGAGGTTTTGTTTCAGACTGTCATTTTCATCCCTGTGGTACTGAGTCTTTTTGCATTTGTTGTGAGCCGTATGCTGAAGGTTTCTCTGGATCACAGGACAGGATACATTGGAAAGAATGGGGGCATTCGCAAACAGATTCAGATAAAGAATAAAACTATTTTTCCAGTGGGAAGATTGGAGTTATTTGTAAAGATTGAAGATTCTTTCGGGAATGTAGAAAAAAGAGTACTGGCAGCCAATGTAAACAGGAATTCTCAGAGAATATTTTGGATGAAATTAAATTTTCTCCACTGTGGTACGATGAACATCCGAGTGGAGAAAATCAGAGTATACGATACTTTTCTGCTCACCAGATATACAAAGAAATTAGAACTGGAGCAGATGTTTTGTGTTTATCCTGAAATCATGGACAAAATCAGCTTTCAGATACCGGAAAATATTTTCGATGAAGATGAGGAAGAAACATCGATATCAGGAAGGCACGAGAACAGGGGAGAATTACGGGAACTCAGGGAATATCAGGAAGGTGATGATTATAGAAATATACACTGGAAGCTGAGCAGTAAATCAGAGTCTCTTCTGGTCAAACATTATGAAAATAGTCAGGATTCCAAAGTATATATTCATGTGAATACTCAGGTAAGGAAAGAATCAAAATATTTTGGATGCGACCGGATTATGGGTATCGTATATGCGGTTATCAAGGAATGTCGGGAACGGGGGAAAGAATACGAATTAATAGGATATGGGGAAGATGGGGTATTTCCGTTGGTGCAGGACCATATACCGGAACACATCGAAGTGAGGGAAGAACCGAAGTTTTTGCTGGGGGAAGCGATTCGTAAGAAAAGTAGTGGAGTCCATCTATATATTACCACCGTGTGTCCAAAAGACAATATGTTATGGAACGGGGTAAATCATATTTACTTGCCGGCAGATTTATCCAAAGCAGAACAGATGCAGTATGAGTTGGAGAAGGAAAATTTAGTATGGTTGATGGAGAATGAAACAGAAGAGCCAAAGAAGGAAGAGTGTTTATTGACACCGGATAACGATAGAAATCGAAATCATAAACGATTGAGTTATGAGAATCAATTGTCCTATCAGATTTTTTTTGCAATGATTGCCTTTGCTGCCTCTTGTCTTGCGGTATTGTCCATTTATGATGTCTTGCTGATTGAACAGGATTTTGGCTGGCTGACAGGGTTGCTTGCATTTTTTGTAGTACTTCATGTTGTGTTGGGAGTCTGGAAGAACAAACGGAATTACATAAAAGGTATTATCATATTTTTGGGGTACATATTGATATTATTTTTGAGTGATTTTTCCTTAATAGAAGGAGGCCGGCAGATTCTTGGGATTGTGGATTTGGATATCACACAATCCTCCACGGAATATGGTTTTTTAAAACATATAACGGATGAGATTCAATGGGTAGTGATTTTGGTTGCATATGCTATGGTGGATGTATTGTATTTCTTTTCCATGGATTTCATATTATTTGTACATTTGGCAGTAGTGGTGCCTCTTGTCAGCTGTTCTCTATTGGTGAGAAACGTACCTCCATCCTATGCAACTTTCATCGCGATTCTTTATTTTTCTGTCTTATTTGCAGTGTATGGATGTCTCAAACATGGGAAAGGAAAGAGCAGAAAATATTTGTCCGATGATTATGACGGAACAGGAAGAATTGCAGTGAATTCAGGGATATTGACGTTGTTTGTGGCTGCCCTGGCAGTGGGTGTCTGTTATGCAGGTACGATGTGGGGAGGATACGAAAGACCGGATTGGATGAAACAGTCCAAACAGACAATTGAAACCATTCTGGAGACAGATAGTTTGGATGAGGCACTTCAGATGATTGCAGAATTGGTCCGCCCCGAGGTGAAAGTGGTACCCGGAGAGGAAGGAAAGTTGAACGATTTGGAGAAGGTATCTTATGAGGATATACCGGTACTTCGTGTAGTGAAGAAGAATCTGGGACACAGCGGGGAGGAATCCTTTTATCTAAAATCGTATACAGGCTCTGTTTATAACGGGGATGCATGGCAGACACGGGATACAAAGCAGATAGAAAGAGAACGCGAATATCTGGAGCGGGTTTGGTACGACACTCAGTGGTATAGTACAGAATTTAATTTATGGAATACATGGCAGCGTATATATGGGAATCCGATTACTGCATTGAAAGAATCCCTGTCTTATTATTATGCTGAATGCCAGCAGCAGGGGCTTTATGCAGTGACGGATTCGTCGGTAGAAATGTATATTACAACTGTCACCAGCCTGATGCAGAATGACCGTAAAATTTATAAACCATATTTTTCCATTACAACAACAGAAAATGTACAGGGCAAGGATGGATATGAACAATTCCCAACATCGGAGAATGAAAAAGATGTAAAGTTCAGAGGATATTATTTGGGAGATTCAGATTCTTTTGAAACAGAGAGATATACAGCACAGACAGACATATCATCATATGGTGACTGGATGGTGATACAGCTGCAGGAATGGGAGGAAGATTATCTGGAATATGGTATGGAAGATTATTTGGAAATTCCTCAACAACTGACCGGATTAAAAGAAGAATTTGCACAAGTGGAGGTTTTGCATGATGGAGAAATGATTACGCTGGTGTCCGGGGATAAACAGTATGAACAGATTGGCTATCAACCTTATATCCGTTATGTACGCAATTACTTTATTGATCATGGTTATAGATACAGCCTTGATGCTGTCCGCCAGAATTCGGATTCAGACTTTATCAATGACTTTATGGAAAGAAAAACAGGTTACTGTATTCATTTTGCCACTGCCGGTGTAATGATGTTTCGCAGTATGGGAATACCGGCAAGATATGCAGAAGGTTATTTTGTAAGCAGTGATGATATGGTAAAAAAAGAAGAAGCGGATTACGAATATGAAATAAAGGACAGCAGTGCTCATGCATGGGTAGAAATCTATATGAAGGGTATCGGATGGGTTCCCATAGAAGTGACGCCGGGTTCGGAAAATTTTGTTTACGAACAGGAGGAAACGCAGACAGAGGAACCGGAAACCCAAACCACTGAAAATCCACAGACTGATATTGCACAGCAGACAACAGAGGTGGAAGAGAACACTACATTTGTAGAACTTACCACGACTCCTTTTTTGAAAGAGACACAAAAGCAGATAAATGGAGCAGAGAAGGAGGAAAAATCGGATATTGTTCTGACTGTGTTCCTGGTATTACTTGGGGCTGCCGCTTTGTTACTGATAGGAAGTAATTTGTGCAGACGTAAAATGATCATGCGCGTGGAGCAGGGAGAGCCGCAAGATAGAGTCAATGAGATGGAACGACAGATGTTTCTGGCAGCAGATATGGGAGGGACACGTTTGACAGGACAGGAAACGTGTAAAGAAAAAACCCGTCTTTTGTGGGAACAGCTGCAGCAATCGGAGTTGTCTTATGAAGAAATAGAGAAAGCAGTGTCTCTGTTTGAAAAGAATAAATATGCACCACCTGAAGCCTTGAGTGAACAGGAAGTGCGATGGCTCTGTAATCTTGTGAGAAAATATGCAGAAAATTGTTATGGTCAGGTAAGTATTTATAAAAAAATTGTGTACAGGTATATCAAGTGCTTGTATTTAAAAGGCAAATAGGTTATAATTTAAGCATAAATTTAGAACAGCAACGCTTGGCGTTAGGATGGAGGTAAAGATGTTAGTTTCAGCGAAAGAAATGTTACAGAAGGCAAAGGCAGGTCATTATGCAGTAGGTCAGTTCAATATCAATAATCTGGAATGGACAAAGGCCATTCTTCTTACCGCAGAAGAAATGAAATCTCCGGTAATCCTTGGTGTATCTGAGGGTGCAGGCAAGTATATGTGTGGTTATAAGACCGTTGTTGGTATGGTAAATGGTATGCTGGAAGAACTGAATATCACAGTTCCGGTAGCACTGCATCTGGATCATGGCAGTTATGAAGGATGTTTGAAATGTGTAGAAGCCGGATTTTCATCCATTATGTTTGATGGTTCACATTATCCGATTGAAGAAAATGTGGCTAAGACCAAAGAGCTTGTTAACATTGCTGCAGAACATGGCATGTCACTGGAAGCAGAAGTTGGAGCCATTGGTGGAGAAGAAGATGGCGTGGTAGGAAAAGGTGAATGTGCAGACCCACAGGAATGTAAAACGATTGCAGATCTGGGGGTAGATATGCTGGCGGCAGGTATTGGAAATATTCATGGAAAATATCCGGAAAATTGGGAAGGACTGAGCTTTGAAACTCTCGATGCAGTACAGCAGCTGACCGGTGAGATGCCTCTTGTACTTCATGGAGGTACAGGTATTCCGGATGATATGATTAAGAAAGCAATCTCCCTGGGTGTTGCAAAAATCAATGTAAATACAGAATGTCAGCTTGCATTTGCAGCAGCTACCAGAAAGTATATTGAAGAAGGTAAGGATAATCAGGGCAAAGGCTATGATCCGAGAAAACTTCTGGCACCGGGATTTGAGGCAATTAAAGCTACAGTGAAAGAGAAGATGGATTTATTCGGTTCTACAGGAAAGGCAGAATAAGGGATAACAGGAAGCAGATATGAGACAGAAAATTATCAGATATGCTGTAATGATTGTGGCATTAGGAGTATTTATGTATACTGCATACCAGCTCACACTGATTTACATTGAAAGTAAGGACAGTGTGGAAGTGTATGACGAAGTGAAGAATATGTTTATGGCAGGAGATGGGAATGAAGAGGTACAGACAGATGAGCAGGGTATGACCATTGCAAATGCAAATTCTGGAGGGAAGTTTGTTTGGGATTATGAAAAGATGCTTGCGTATAATTCAGAAGCATTAGGCTACATCCGCCAGGATAATGGTGAGTACATTGACAATCCGATTTTGCAGCATTCTGATAATGACTATTATTTGAATCATCTTGCAAATAATCAGGAAAGCAGTGTAGGAAGTATATTTCTGGATTATCGCATCGAGGAAGGTCTGGAAGCACGCAATGCCATTATCTATGGACATAACATGGGAAGACGTGTGAATAATATTATGTTTGGATCTCTGAATTGGTATTATTATTGTGCGGATGATCCGGAATATTACAAGAATCACCCGACATTTGATGTCTATGTGGGATATAAACATTATAAATATTATGTATTTGCTGCTTATAAGACAGAGGCAGAGGGTGGATGGACATATACTTACGATTTTGAAAGCGATGAGGCATTTGTAAATTATGTAAACGAATGTAAGAAGAGATCGAAGTATGTGTTTGAACAGGCAGGAGAAATTACTGCAACAGATAAAATCATCACGCTTTCTACCTGTTGTGAAAGTGATGATAAGCGAATGATTGTGCAGGCAGTTCGAAGAGAAGAAATTATGGATGTGCCAAATGTACCGGAGAATGCAACGCAGGCAACAACCCGTGGAGTGGTTAGCATTGGTGGCGAGGAGGAGACAACGCCACAGGAAACTACAGAGGCACAAACCCCGCAGCAGACTACAGAGGTACAGATTCCACAACAGACTACAGAGGCACAGACCCCGCAGCAGACGGCACCGCCACAAACGCCGCAGGAATCACAATCCTCACAGTCTCCATCGGAAACACCTCCAAATCAGGATACGCAAGAGCCAACGACACCAGAGAGTACCACAGCTCCTGAGGAAGAGACGACCACACCGGAAGAGACCACTGCCCCTGAGGAAGAGACAACCACACCGGCAGCAGGAGATATGTCCGGTGGTGCAAACACCTGAGTATAAAGGGTGTAGGTTTTTTGCAAAAAAAAATAAAAAAGTGCTTGCATTTTTGAATGAAATGATGTATCTTATTTGTGTAAAGGCAGTGGCCTGTTAGATATGGATGAGATAATGCAAGAACAATGGCGTTCCAGCTTTTTTTGGAGCGCCTATTTTTATTTCATGCTGCGGATGAAATTCCAATGGTCATCAAAAACTAGAAAAAATGAAAGGAATGGAAAGTATGAGCGAAGTATTAAATGTGGAAAAAATTTTTAACCAGAACGTATTCACTCTTGGAAAGATGAGAGAACGTTTGCCAAAGAAAGTATTCAACGAAGTGAAGAACGTTATGGATTATGGCGGAGAATTATCCTTAGCTACTGCGGACGTGGTTGCGAAAGCAATGAAGGACTGGGCAGTAGAAAATGGTGCAACACATTATACCCACTGGTTCCAGCCGCTGACCGGTGTAACAGCCGAAAAACATGATGCCTTTGTAACCAATCCGGATGAAGAAGGAAAAATGTTAATGGAATTTTCCGGCAAAGAATTGATTAAAGGTGAGCCGGATGCTTCTTCTTTCCCATCGGGAGGATTGAGAGCAACATTCGAAGCAAGAGGCTATACAATCTGGGATGTTACTTCTCCGGTGTTCCTGAAAGAAGATGCGACAGGCGTAGTACTTTGCATACCTACAGCTTTTTGTTCTTATACAGGTGAATCCCTGGATAAAAAGACTCCATTGTTAAGATCCATGGAGGCAATCAGTGAACAGGCATTGAGAATTGTAAGATTATTCGGAAATACAGAAGCAACGAAAGTAACTGCTTCCGTAGGACCGGAGCAGGAATATTTCCTGGTAGACAGAGATAAATTTTTGGCAAGAAAAGATTTGATTTATACAGGAAGAACATTGTTTGGTGCACCAGCTCCGAAGGGACAGGAACTGGATGACCATTATTTTGGAACCATTCGTGAAAGAGTGGGTGCATTTATGCATGCTTTAAATATCGAGCTTTGGAAATTAGGTATCACAGCAAAGACACAGCATAACGAAGTAGCACCTGCACAGCATGAACTGGCGCCGATTTATGACACGGCAAACGTTGCAGTTGACCATAACCAGCTGATTATGGAGACCATGAAAGAAGTTGCAGAACGTCAGGGACTGGCATGCCTGCTTCATGAAAAACCATTTGCAGGAGTAAATGGATCCGGTAAGCATGACAACTGGTCTATTACAACAGATAATGGTGTGAACCTGTTAGATCCGGGAGATACACCGAATGAGAATAAACAGTTCCTTTTAGTACTTGCCTGCATGATGAAAGCGGTGGATAGACATGCGGATCTTCTTCGTCAGTCTGCATCGGATGTGGGAAATGATCACAGACTGGGAGCAGATGAAGCACCGCCGGCTATCATTTCTATTTTCTTAGGTGAGCAGTTAGATGATATTGTACAGCATATTATCAGAGATGGAGTGGCAACTACAAGCAAAGAAGGCGGTAAGTTAGAGACTGGTGTAAGTACACTTTCTGATATTAGCAAGGATGCTACAGACAGAAACAGAACTTCACCGTTTGCATTTACCGGAAATAAATTTGAGTTCCGTATGGTTGGCTCTAAGGATTCTATTGCCAGTCCAAATACCACATTGAATGCAATTGTGGCAGAAGCCTTTTGCGAAGCTGCAGATGAGCTGGAGAAAGCAGAAGATTTCGATACCGCTTGTGATGCGCTGATTCAGAGATATATGAAAGAAAATTATAGAATTATATTCAATGGAAACGGATATTCAGAGGAATGGGTAGAAGAAGCAGCAAGAAGAGGACTTCCAAACATCCACTCCATGGTAGAAGCGGTATCTACTCTGACGACAGATAAGGCAGTTGCTTTGTTTGAAAAATTCGGTATCTTTACAAGAAAGGAACTGGAATCCAGAGAAGAAGTATTATACGAACAGTACTCTAAAGTAATCAATATCGAAGCATTAACGATGATTGATATGGCTACAAAGCAGTATATCCCTTCTGTAATCAAGTATACAAAGGAACTGGCAGATACTGTGCTTTCCGTAAAGGAAGCAGGGGCAGATGTTTCTGTACAGTCTGATATGCTGAATGAGATTTCTGTATTATTGAAAGAGGCAAAGGCTGCGCTGGAAACCTTGAAGCTGTCTCAGAAAAAAGGCATCGAGATGGAAGGAAAAGATCGGGCATTCTTCTGCAAAGACACAATCATGGTCGATATGGATAACTTAAGAGCTCCAATCGATAAATTAGAAATGTTAGTAGATAAAGACTTCTGGCCGGTACCATCTTATGGTGATTTAACATTTGAAGTATAATTTTTTGAAAAGGCAATTTAAAAACCACGATTTTATAAGTGGTTACTGCTCCTCATAGGGCGTTAATAAAATCCTCCAAAAGCCTTGAAAATAAAGGATTTATCGCAATGTGTTCGCCTTATCCCTTTATATGATTTCACACAAGTTTATTCTCTCCCTGACTGATTATAAGGGCAAAATCAAGGACAAGAAAATCTCATAACAAGATATAACAGAGTGTGACAATCGAAGAACTGTGACATATGTGCGAATATATTATAACGGAGGATTTTTTAATGGACAAGTACATTTATTATGAAAGCAACGGTCTGTGGTATGAACTACAAGGAGATTATTTTATTCCTTGCCTTACTTTACCAGCCGAAAAAGAACACAAGCCTATCGGGTTATGGGGGCAGCAGCGACACAAACGCTATTTACAGGAACATAAACGGGCGGTTTACACCACGCTGCTCACAAGCGGCAAATTGAACAGTTACCTTGCCGACATTGACGAACAGGCAACAGAGATGATGTTTCGATTGGTCGAGCAAATGGCTGGCAAGGAGGGTGTGACCGAATAACTCAAAGCAGAAAACACGATGTTGTGGGTTGGTCGAAAGAATGAGATACAGGCAAGAGCACGAGGAATTGTATATGCCGATATTATCTATAAGTAAAAAATGTAACATATAGAATATTAAATTTGTGGCAGTCAAAAATTAAAACTTTGTCTGCCACAATTTATGATTTGAAATTAGGAAAAACAGTATCATAATTATTTGATGTGTTCTCTTTCATAATGACTTTGGTAATTCATTATGCTATAATGAATTTAATTTACGGTATCGCACTGCATCTACTAATTTGGGGTTCGATTAGAACAGGGGGAAAATTATATTGATTGCTCTATGCGAGATTAAAACCGATTATATAGGAGGAAATTGAATGAGCAATATTATTCAAATCAATAATCTTAACAAGAGTTTTGGAAGTGTAAACGCTGTTCAAAATTTGAGTAATAAAATAAAAAAAGGGGAGTTGTTTGCCTTTCTCGGTATCAATGGGGCAGGAAAGTCAACTACAATCAATATTATGTGCGGACAACTGTCGAAAGACAGTGGAAGCGTTTTTATTGATAAACACGATTTAGATAAGGATATTGACTATATTAAGCGTGAACTGGGCGTGGTTTTTCAATCATCTGTCCTGGATTCTGCCCTTTCTGTTTATGATAATTTGGAAAGTCGTGCCGCTTTATATGGCATTACTGGAATGGAATTTAAGAAACGACTTGAGGAACTGGCAAAAATATTAGATTTTGAAAATTTATTGAAACGCACT
>CALWLV010000018.1 GCA_944381595.1 uncultured Roseburia sp. | reverse complement strand
GTTATTGGGACTGGTTCCGGAGGGTTCCATTCTTATCGTCATGGATTTACTGATTTTATTAAAAACAGCGCTTGCAGGTTTTGCATGTACCTATTATCTGTCCAAACATTTCCAGACAAAGAGTATGACGACAGCAGGTTTTGCAATCTTTTATGCATTATCTTCTTATATGGCTGCCTTTTCCTGGAATATCATGTGGCTGGATTGTATGGTATTATTGCCATTCGTCGTTTTGGGACTGGAGTCATTGGTAAAAGAGAAGAAATTTAAGATGTATACCATTGCATTGGGAATTGCAATTTTTTCCAATTATTATATCGCCATTATGATGTGTATTTTTGCAGTTCTCTATTTTCTGGTCATTCTGGTGGCTTATGCAACGGAAGAAAAACATTATTATCTGGATAGAATCATTCGTTTTGGTATCTTCTCGCTGATTGCAGGCGGACTGGGTGCAGCGATGATTCTGCCGGAAGTATGCGCCCTTGGATATACAGCGTCAGGAGAGTTTAGTTTTCCGGAAACATGGATCAATTATTTCTCCATTCTGGATATGTTAAAAAGATCTCTGATTGAGACTCCGGTTGCGATTTTTGAGGCCCATGACCCGAATGTATATTGTACCGTGGCAATGTTTCTCTTACTTCCTGTGTATTGCCTGTGCGGCGGAATCAACAAGAAAGAGAAAATTGGTAAAATCGCATTGATTGGACTGTTCCTTATCAGTTTCAATACCAATATACCAAATTATATATGGCATGGATTTCATTTTCCAAACAGTCTTCCGGCAAGGGAATCTTTTATTTACATTTTCCTGATGGTAACGATGTTGTTTGAGGCCTACAGCAAGGTTAAAACCTTGTCAAAACGCCAGATATGGGCATGTTTTGCAGGAGCTGTCGGCATGATTTTCTTGTTGGAGGAATTGTATCAGGATGAATTAGACTTTAATAATATTTATGTCAGCCTGATTTTTGTCATTTTCTATATGGCATTGATTATCATGGATTACAACAAGCTGCTGTACAAACAGATTAGTGCCTATTTGCTGGTGATTGTATGTACCGCCGAGGCTTTTGTCAATTCAAGCGAAGAGGAGTCCTATAAACCTACCACCTATTCTGCTTATTTAGAGGATAACGAAGTGATTGAGCAGATGGTCAATAAGGTAGAGGAAGAGGATGACAGCTTTTTCCGTATTGAAAAATTAAACCGCAGAACCAAAAATGACGCGGCATGGAATGGATACAAAGGAGTTTCAATCTTTTCTTCCATGGCAAACGCAGGATTTACAGAATATTTGGGAGCTTTGGGATTTGAACAATCCACCAATGCATATTCTTATTATGGAAATACACCATTTACCTCAGCATTGCTTGATGTAAAATATGTATTTTCAGACAGTATGCAGGAAGATACAGACCTTTACACTCTGGTGGATTATAACGAAGATCAGAATAAGTATTTTTATCGGTTAAACTATTGTCTTCCACTGGGATTTATGCTTCCGGAGGACTTTGAGAAGAATCTGGTATTGGAAGGAAATAACCCTTTTGCAGTGCAGAATCAGTTTGCAGAGCTTGCATGTGGTGAGACTGGAATGTTTACCTATATGCAGGCATCCACCACAAATAAGACAGTCACCATTGAGGTGGAAGAAGAATCTGATGTCTATGTTTATGTCACAACTTATGTGGATGCCATAAGTTATAGTGCATATAACGAAACCACCGGCTTTACGGATTCCGGAAGCTTTAGCGGACTGGGACACAGACAAATCGTTCATTTTGGTGAAATGCCGGCAGGTACTACCATTACGGTAAATACTACGGATGCCGACGCAACAACATTGCAGTTATATGCATATAATTTCCATATGGATGTATTCCAGCGGGTATATGAAGAGTTAAATTCTCAGCCATTTGAAGTTACGGAATATGACGATAATTCTCTGAGGGGAACCGTAACAGCAAAGGAAGATGGATTATTATACACATCCATCATCTATGATGAAGGATGGACGGTGACCGTGGACGGGAAAGAAACAGAGTATACAGCTTTTGGAGACGCTTTGATTGGCATTCCATTGGAGGCTGGTGAGCATACGATAGAAATGCATTATTATCCGGAAGGAAAGGTATTGGGAAGAGTGATTACGGTGATGAGTATCGTTGCCCTGATTTTACTCTGTATCTATGATGCAAGAAGAAAGAAAGTACAGGCAATCGCTTCCGAAGAAACCATGGGAGAAGAAGTGGCAAAGATTATGGAAGAAGAAACTTGACTTATTGTTTCAAGTATGCTATGATACTTGAGCAATAACTGCGGATATGGCGGAACTGGCAGACGCGCTAGACTTAGGATCTAGTACCTTTGGTGTGCAGGTTCGATTCCTGTTATCCGCATGGAAAAGTCTTCGGAATATTCCGGAGACTTTTTTCGTATAGCAAAGTTTTATATTTGGGAGGAATCGATTATGAATCTTATTCAGACAAGGGAATTATCAGAGAATCAGTTATATGATGCAAAGACGCTGATTGATTTATGCAGATTGACGGATCACACCAAAGGTATTTCTTTTCTGGAAAACGGCGTCAATGCCATATCGGACTTTCCTGCGTTTTATTTGATGTATAACGGGAATATGCTCATTAGTTTTCTGAGTGTGTTTTTGCCAAACGAAGAAGAATGTGAAATTTATGCCAATACACTTCCGGAATATCGTAAAAAGGGATATTTTCGACAATTGTTTGAACTGGCATCGGAACAGCTGAAGAAGTATGGAATATATGAAGTAAAATTTGTAAACGAACCCGGTTGCGAGGCAGGACGCGAAGCATTGGGCAGAATTGGAGCAGAACCGGAGTCATCGGAATATCTGATGTCTTATTGTATGCAGCAAGATGCAAACCCTTTGGGAAATTTAAGACTGGAGGCAGAGGAAGTTCCAAATGGTCGATGGATACGGACCTTTCGGGAAAATGAACCGGTGGGAAGTGTGCAGGTAGAAATAGAACAGAACGTAGCAGCGATTTACAATGTGGAAGTGTTTCCGGAATATAGAGGGAGAGGGTATGGCAGGGAAACACTGCTGCAGACCATTCAATATTTGAAACAAACCGGATGTTGTAAAATATTGCTCCATGTAAGCAGTTCGAATCCCATTGCATATCACCTCTATTCTCATCATGGATTTGTTCATGTGGAACAGTTGGATTACTGGAAGAAAAGTTTGCAATAATCGTGAAAAAATGACAATTCTTTACAGTTGCAACTAAAAGTTGACATATAGTTGGTAGAAAGCAACTAAATTGTTTGATAAAATGTATACCATAACCGAAGTTGTAATGAAAATAAGTGAAGGAGGTCATTTTTATGCAAAGGAGTTTTAAAAAACTCTGAAAGTCATATTTGGAATCATAGCATTGCTTTTTTCCATATCAGAAGTATTTGTCATTATTGAAATTCTTGGATCCCAGGATGAAATGGGAGAATTGGCAAACAGTTTCAGACAGCTGATAGGGGATGAACATACCATGATTCATGATATCACCCATATTATAAAATCATTTAATCAAGGTGATTTTAATGTAAGAACATCCTGCAGAGATGTTTATAAAGGAAGTTTTCAGCCTATTTTGAACGAAGTTCCCAGTATTTAGCTCAGGGAGCAACCGACCAGGCAGCGGTGGTGGAGCAGATTTTAAGCAGTATTATTACCATTACGGAGCAAGTCGGGGAAAATGATATTGCGACGGAGCAGACCTGTGAACAGGCAAGGATGATTGGCGAGCATGCAGAAGTAAGTAAACAGAAAATGCAGGAATTGATGGAGGCCATGAATCAAATTATGGAAACATCAATTCAGAATATCAGTCGAAGCTGGATGAGATGACCCATGCAAATGCAGATATGGACAATCTTTTGGAAAATGTAGAGGTGGGTGCAATCTATCTTGACAATTTGTTCCGTATCAGAAAAATTACTCCAATGATTCCTAAGATTACCAATATCATAGAGGTAGACGTGGGACGTCCAATCTCCCATCTTTCTTTGATGGATACGTATCCAAACTGGCAGGAGGATATCAAGACTGTATTCCAGTCCCAAAAACCTTTGGACAGAGAGATTTCTCAGCCGGGTGGAAAGTATTGGCTTGTGAGAATACGACCATATCGTACGGACTACAATGCGGTTGAGGGTATTATTATGACCTTTATGGAAGCGACAGAACTACGTATGATGAAAAATTCTACCTTTGTGAATGCAGGTCGGCTGTATTGGCAACGTGAAAATTGTCAGGTGATACATTGGAGATACAATCTTGAAAATCATATTTGTACCATTTATAAGACAGACAGTGTGGAGGCAGAGCAGGAATTTACAGTAATGCCAGAGATGTTTTATGAGTCCATTCATGAGGATGACAGAGGGCATATAGAAAGTGCAATTAAGGAATTAAAATCAGAAAATAAAAAGAGCTGTGAGCTTACATGCCGTATGACAGACAATCATATTTTAGGAGAGAGTGGCTGGATATACATACAGATTTATAAGATTGAACAGGAAGAGCATGGAGAAAAAGAAGAGATACAGTTACTTCAGGGAACGGTTAATACATTATAGCAAGAAAAAAGAGGGGCTACCGCAAGGCATTCCCTCTTAAATTTATTTGTTTAAATTTTTAAATTTATCCGTAAAGGATGTTACCTGCTGTGACCAATAACGGAAATAAATTTTTCCCAGAATCTGATCTTCACTGACATAAATATCTTTTTCTTCACATTCACCATTCAGATATATTTCGTCATACCACCATCTGGCATCTTTGGAATTATTTCGATTATCACCGAGAACCAGATAACGTCCTTCCGGAACCGTAAACGTATATGGACCATTCTTCCATGTCCATTCCCCATTGATATAGTCTTCGTTCAGTGTTTCGATAAATTCCTCACCTTTGTAAATGGAAATCTTACCATCCTGGATGGTCACGGTTTCGCCGGGAAGACCAATGATACGTTTTACATAATCGGTATTTTCTTCAAACTGATATTTAAAAACTACGATATCGCCACGTTCCGGTTCGTGGAAGAGATAAGTAAGACGGGAACCCAAAATACGGTCACCCGGTAAAATTGTTTTCTCCATGGAACCGGTAGGTACTGTGGCATTGATAATAATAAACTCCACCAGAACGATAGCGATGATAGCTGCTGCCACAAACATCTTAATCCAGCTGAAAATCTCTGCTTTCAAATCAAAGGGTTCTTTCTGAGTTACTACCGGAGTCTCATTATCATCAAAATCATTTACGGTAATTTTATCATCAATATCATAATCAATCATTTCCACATTATCATCGAATGATTTCTCGTTTTCTTTTTCAAAAGCATTTTCTTCCTGTTCATCTGTTATGATGGAATCTAAATTTTCTTTACTCATACTGCTATTCCTTTTCTTTCCAAATTTAATTCTAGTCAAATCATATACATTATAGCACAAAAGAAAATATAATAAAAGAACAAAAAGATAAAATTTATGGAAAAAGTAGCAGGATTGTGGTAATATTTAGAAAGAATCATGATAGAAGTAAGATTGGAGACGAGAAGATGAGGAAAAAAACAATACTGTTTGCACTGATTTTTATTTTTATTTTGGGAGTGTTTGTTCTTGTTATTGGAACAAACAAATTGCAGCGGGCAGACAGAGAAGAAGAGACAAGCCGGCAGGCTCAGGAAGTTGCAGCTTCAGAGAAAAATACAGAAGAAAGCACCACAGTGAAAGAAAGTACTTCGGTGGAAGAAAATACCACAGAAGAAAGTACTACGGCGGAAGAAAGTACTTCGGAAGAAAAAAACAGCAAAGTGACCCTGTCTTTTGTGGGGGATTTTTATCTCAGTCCTATGATGTATAACAATTATCAGGAACGTGGGATATCGGGAATTATTTCAGAAAATATTCAAAATATTTTTCAGAGCGTGGATATTGCAGCGGCAGACCATGAATATGTATGTGCGGATTTAGACGATAGCCATAAAGTGACTTATCAGCAGTATACATTTTTGACGCCGACTTCCAGAGAATATATTTTAAAGGATTTTGGTTTTGATGTGATGACGCTGGCCAATAATCATATGATGGATTATAAAACAGAGGGGTTATTATCCACAATAAAAGCAGTGAGAGAGCAGGGTATAGAAGTCATCGGGGGAGGAAATAATCTGGATGAGGCATTGAAACCTTATATTGCAGAAGTAAAAGGCAAGAAAATAGCTATTCTCGCGGCAACCCGTGTGGTACCGGATACGGAGTGGTATGCAACCTCAAGTAATCCGGGATTGCTGACAACTTATGAAAGTACGGACAGATTTCAGATGATAAAAGATGAAATCACAAGACTGAAAACAGAAGAAAACTGTGACATTGTCATTATGTATGTGCATTGGGGCAATGACTCTGATAAAACCATTCTAAATAGTCAGGTGCAGCTGGGACACGGATATATCGATGCCGGAGCAGACCTTGTGGTTGGAAATCATACCCATGTGCTGCAAGGCATGGAAATGTACAAAGGCAAGTTAATCTGTTATGGAATCAGCAATTTCCTCTTTGGCAGTTACCACAGTGATACCATGGTCCTGAAGGTGGAAATCGATGACAATAACCAGATTGCTGCCCAGATGGTTCCGTGTAGCAGCGAAGGTTTTTATACAACGGATTTAAGCGGGGACGCAGCCGAGGCTCTTTATAATTATGTGGAAAGTATGTCCAATAATATTGAGATAACCGATGATGGATGGATAACGGAGAAATAAAATGGACAGTTTAATTTATAGTTTAAATGCCACACTTCCAGTATTTCTGGTTATTGTGACAGGATATATTCTGGGGAGAATCGGAATGTTGGATGAGCCATTTTTAAAAGTGGCAAATAAGTTTAATTTTAAGGTTACGCTGCCAGTTATGCTGTTTCTGGATCTGGCGGAAACAGATGTTGCAGCGGCCTTTGATTTAAAATATGTGGGCTATTGTTTTTTGTCACCTTATTCTGCGTGTTGGTCATATGGGGGCTTGCCCGCACATTTCTGAAGGATAAATCTCTCGTGGGAGAATTTGTTCAGGCTTCTTACCGTAGTAGTGCAGCCATACTGGGCGTCGCTTTTATTGTAAATATTTCCGGCAGCTCCGGCATGGCGCCCCTTATGATTTTGGGAGCCGTTCCTCTTTATAACATTTTTGCAGTCATAATTCTTACACTGGAAGGGAATCGGGAGGAAAAGGGAAAAATAAAGAAAGCCTGCAGGGATATTGTGAAAAATCCTATTATTATCAGCATATTCTTAGGATTTTTATATTCTTTATCCAGTCTTCCTTTGCCTGTTTTTGCTCATACCACATTAAATCATATTGGGAAAATGGCTACGCCACTGGCATTGATTTGTATCGGTGCCGGATTTGAGGGGAGAAAAGCTATCAAAATGATAAAACCTACTTTGATGGCTTCGATGATTAAGCTTGTGATTCAGCCGGCTGTATTTCTGCCCTTTGCCATTGCCATGGGATTTACCGGAGACAAACTGGTGGCGGCAATCATCATGTTGGGTTCTCCTACCACACCGACCTGTTATATTATGTCAAAGAACATGGGACATCAGGGAGTTCTTTCATCCAGCGTGGTGGTCATGACAACCATATTATCCTCGTTGACCATTACATTGCAGATATTTATTGTAAGGTATTTGGGATTGATTTAGAAAATAAGAAAGGAAAAGTAAGATAATGAAGAAGAGAAGTGAAATGGATGAGCAGTATACATGGAATATGACGGATCTTTGCATCAGTGATGAAGCCTGGGAGGCGGAACTGGAAGAATTAAAAGGGTTTGTGAAACGGTATCCGGAGTATGAAGGAAAAATAACGGAATCTGCAGGGAAACTTCTGGAGTTTTTTCGTTTCTCAGAACAAGTGGATCAAAAGGCAGAGCGTGTATATGTCTATGCCAATCAGAAGCTTCATGAGGATATGACTCAGGGGAAATATCAGGATTATGCCTCAAAGGCACAGAATGTATTGGTACAGATCAGTGCGGCAGGAGCTTTTGCAGAGCCTGAGATTTTAGGTATGTCCCAGGATACATGGGAGAAATTTCTTGCACAGGAAGAGGGGCTGCGCCAGTATGAGACGCTGGTGATGCGTATTTTCAGAAAGAAGGAACATTGTCTTTCCGAAGCGGAAGAGAAGATTGTTGCAAAATCAGGGGAAATGGCGTCAGCAGCCAGTGATATCTATGATATGTTCCAGGATGCGGACGCAAAATTTGGAAGTATTACAAATGAGCAGGGAGAACAGGCAGAAGTCACCCATGGAAATTATATCACCTTCATGGAGAGCAAGAACAGGGAAGTAAGAAAAGCAGCTTTCCAGTCCATGTACAAAACCTACACCAATTATAAAAACACCCTGGGAGCCATGTATGGTGCAAATGCAAAACAATTAAAATTCTATGCGGATGTACGAAAATATGATTCCGTTCTTGAAATGCAGCTCTCCGATGGAAATATTCCGGTATCGGTCTATGAGAATCTGATTCAGGCAGTGCATGAATATCTTCCTGCTATGTACCGCTATGTGGGAATTCGTAAGCGGGCACTGGGGGTAGACGAATTGCATATGTATGATGTCTATGCACCGGTGACCAAAGAGGTGGAGATGAAAATCTCATATGAAGAAGCTAAAGAAATCGTGGCAAAAGGCCTGGCACCAATGGGGGAGGAATATCTTTCCCATTTAAGAGAAGGATACGAAAATCGCTGGATTGACGTCTACGAAAACGAAGGAAAACGAAGTGGCGCTTATTCCTGGGGTGCTTATGGAACACATCCATATGTGTTGTTAAACTATCAGGATAATTTAAACAATGTGTTTACCCTTGCCCATGAGATGGGGCATGCCCTTCATTCTTATTATTCAGATAAAACACAGCCATACACCTATGCGGGATATAAAATCTTTGTGGCAGAGGTGGCATCCACCTGTAATGAATCGTTGCTGATTCATCATCTGTTAGAAAACTGCACCGATAAACAGGAGAAAATCTATCTGCTCAACTATTTTATCGATCAGTTTAAAGGAACCATGTTCCGCCAGACGATGTTTGCTGAGTTTGAGAAGATTACCCATGAAATGTGTGCCCGAGGTGAGACATTGAATGCGGACAGTTTATGCAAGGTGTACTATGAATTGAATCAGAAATATTTCGGTACAGAAATGGTATCTGATCCCGAAATTGCCATGGAATGGGCAAGAATTCCGCATTTCTATACACCTTTTTATGTCTATCAGTATGCAACCGGATTTGCTGCAGCCATCGCATTATCCGGCAGAATACGGAAATTGGGAGAAGAAGGTGTGAAGGATTACATGAAATTCCTCACCGGAGGCTCTTCCAAAGATCCAATCGAACTGTTGAAAATGGCAGGTGTGGATATGACGCAGAAAGAACCGGTGGAGCAGGCATTACAGCTGTTCCAACAGCTTGTAGATGAGCTGGATCAATTAATTTAAAAAAATTTAAAAAAGTCCTTGACATTTTTCTTGTCATCAGCTATACTATCAAAGTGCTCAGCAAGAGGTTGAGAAATCAAAAGAAGCTGATGACATATGCGCGAGTGGCTCAGTTGGTGGAGCACGACCTTGCCAAGGTCGGGGCCGCGGGTTCGAGTCCCGTCTCGCGCTCTTTTTATTGAGAGATTGTCTGCAAGCAGACAGCAACATACGAAAACGTGTATAATAGTGTTAACAGAACCCATCACGCCTCTGATTTTCATGCGCAACCCGATGGGGCTTTTGGCGGAATGTTACGATAAGCATTCCGCTTTTTTCTTGTGTGAAAAATCATTAAATATTAAAAAAATTTTTTGTGAAAAAAAGTTGCATAAAAAATATTTTTTGATATAATAATGATAAGGAAAGAAGAAAAGTGACTTGGAGGAATGAGCCATGATTATAGAGGTAAGAGTAAAAAACTGTTATGCATTTGAGGATGACATTATATTTTCAATGAAAGCAGATATGCGAAATAAGAAATTTGGGGCCAATGTTCATAAGGAGAATAATTTTAATGTGCTTAAAACGGTAGGAATATATGGACCAAACAATGCAGGAAAAACCTGTTTGATTAAGTGCATTAGGGCAATAAAAAATGTGCTTTTAAATAAGAAAAATGGTTTAATGCCTAATATATTTACAGAGAGTCATGTATGTGAGTTAGGCGTAACATTTATGGCATCTGGAAGAAAATTTTCTTATGACTTTAAGTATGATGCTGAAAAAGAAGAGTATATATATGAATCATTTTCGGAGATATTCAAAGATCAGTATAACAATGAAAAAGAAGTTTGCTGGCTGAAAAAGGATACTATTAGTGAAATATATGAATGTATTGATGAAACTGTGCAAGCTATGATTCCGGTTGTATCGAAAAATAATTTGCTATGTTATGTAATAGACACAAGTAAATTTGAACATATCAATGAGATGAAGCAGATTCTTGTTAGATTTGCTGAGAAAATTGATATCATCAATATGAATAACATACCTATGCAGCATACGATTGAACTCATGAAAAATAAGAATCAGTTACAGAAAAAGGTTGTAGAGTTCATAAAAAATGCAGACTTGTATATGGATAACTTTGAATATGTGGATATGGATAAGATACAACTGAAAACTGGTGAAGGTGATGAAAAGCCGGACGAGAAAGTACTTGATATTCCAGAAAATATTATGGATCAAATTAGACTGGTTTCCACATATAAAGGTGTTCATGTACCAAGCATGATATTTGATTCCACAGGAACAAAGAAGATTGCGGCTATTGCCAGCTATGTTATTGAAGCACTTGAACAGGGCAGAATTCTTGTTGTTGATGAATTGGATAGCAGTATTCATTTTAAGCTTACCAGAGCAATTGTTGCGATGTTTAATAATGAACTGAATACAAGTGCGCAGATGATATTTACAGTTCACGATATTAATCTTATGGATTGCAAGAGGATGTTCCGGAAGGAGCAGATTTGGTTTGTCCATAAGGATGAAGAAGGTGTATATGTATATTCGCTTGCTGATTTTACAGCACAGCAGGGTGTGAGAGATACGACAGATGTTATGGAAAAATATAGGAAGGGCGCTCTTGGAGCATTGCCTGATCCGGAACTAATCAATTCCTTGCTTATTATTAAAGGTGATGTAAAGGGGGATGATGCCGATGAAAAATAAGTTCAAAAAATGTGTGGATTTACGAAACAACAGGCAAGGATTGTGATTGATAAAACCCGGAAGAAAACTCGAAAGGAAGAAAAATCACACTTCATAGAGAGATTCCTGCTAACGAAACGGAAAAACATAATTATTATTTCGTGGTAGCATAAAAATTGCCACCAGCTTTTTTGTCTGGTGGCAGAGTAGATTTATATTTTTTTGTACACATCTCCACGATTGTGGATATTTACAATGCTTATAATTTGTATATCCTCATCCATAGTATACAAAATTCTAATTTTACCTATTCGCATACGATACATATCATAACCTTGTAATTGTTTTATGTCTGTACCAGATGGCAATTGATTTATTGCGGACAATAATTTGTTTTGTGTTTTCTTGTTTTGCTTCTTTAAAAACTTTATAGCTGCTTTTTGAAATACTATTTTATATTTCACAGAGTTATGCCAAGCTCCTCAGCTAAATCTTCAATGGCGATTGTTTCGCCATTATTTTCTCTCTCAGCTTCCGCAATCATTTGTAAATCCAAGTCATCCGGCTCAATTGTTTCGCCAGCATATGCTTTTAAAGATTCTAAAACATCAATCACAAAAATAAGTTTATTATCTGGAATGTCATCAATTAATTGTAGTACTCTTTCTTTATTACTCATATTATCACCTTGACCTTATACTATGAAATCAATTATTTGCTGTTGTCAGTAGTATATCACAAAACAGATGTAAAGTCCATTCCATTATCCATGTACTTTTGTTGTGCCCAGGAATTCTTGTAATCGCAATGAAAATGAATATTTACAGATGTTTTCTATCGGTGTAAAATAGAGATGGTTCATTTCGCGTTAGAAAAGAGGAAATGAAGGAAAAGAGGCACTTATGACATTAGATAAACTTGAGATTGGAAAAGACGCAGTCATTCAGGCTGTGAGATGTGAGGAAATTTCGTTAAGAAAGCATATTTTGGATATGGGATTAACACCGGGAACGGAAGTGACACTGGTGAGAATTGCACCGATGGGAGATCCTTTAGAGGTGCGGGTTCGTGGATATGAGCTGACCTTACGAAAAGATGATGCGGCCCATATTGATATTACAGATGTTCACGATGCTCATATTCATGAGCGTAAAGATAAGAAACATATACATATGGCTCATCCGGGAGTAGGTGAGGAACATCAATATAAAATGAAGAAAAAAGGAATGGAGATTCCGGAGGGAGAACCGATTACCTTTGCACTGGCGGGAAACCAAAACTGCGGCAAGACAACACTTTTTAATCAGTTGACGGGTTCCAATCAGCATGTAGGTAATTTTCCTGGAGTCACCGTTGACCGGAAGGACGGCAATATTCGGAACCATCCGGAGACCACAGTGACAGATCTTCCGGGTATCTATTCACTATCACCTTATACTAGTGAAGAAATCGTCACCAGAGAATTTCTGATCAAAGAGAAACCCAGTGGAATCATTAATATACTGGATGCCACGAATATTGAGCGAAATTTGTATCTGACCATGCAGCTCATTGAACTGGATATTCCGATGGTGCTGGCGCTGAATATGATGGATGAAGTCAGAGAAAATGGTGGAACCATTCATATCAATGAATTAGAAGCACAGCTTGGAATTCCTGTCATCCCAATTTCCGCTGCAAAAAATGAGGGAATCGAAGAACTGGTGGATCATGCCATTCATGTGGCAAGATTCCGGGAATGTCCGGGACGAATGGATTTCTGCGATGCGGAAGGAAAAGACAGTGGTGCTGTACATCGCTGCATTCACGCCATTATCCATTTGATTGAAGATCATGCCAAGAGAGTCGGTATTCCGGTACGCTTTGCAGCTACAAAACTGGTGGAGGGAGACCAGTTAATTCTAAAAGCACTGAAATTGGATACCAATGAGGTTGAGACGCTGGAACATATGATTTCCCAGATGGAGGAAGAGAGTGGGCAAGACAGGCAGGCAGCATTGGCAGATATGCGATTCTCCTTCATTGAGCGGCTCTGTGAGGAAACCGTAGTCAAACCTTCGGAGAGCAGAGAACATATCCGAAGCCAGAAGATTGATAAGATTCTGACTGGAAAATATACGGCACTGCCGGCATTTCTGGGCATTATGGGGCTGGTATTCTGGCTGACCTTTGGTGTCATCGGAGTATTCCTGTCAAATCTGATGGAACAGGGAATCGGTTGGCTGACAGAGGTCTGTGATATGGCATTAACCAATTATGGCATCAATCCGGTAGTACATTCCCTGGTCATCGATGGTGTATTTGCCGGAGTGGGAAGTGTGTTAAGTTTTCTGCCAACAATCGTGACACTGTTCTTCTTCCTGTCCATTTTGGAAGATAGCGGATATATGGCACGAGTAGCCTTTGTCATGGACAAGCTGCTTCGTAAAATCGGTTTATCAGGAAGAAGCTTTGTACCAATGTTAATGGGATTTGGCTGTTCGGTTCCGGCCATTATGGCAACCAGAACACTGCCATCTGACAGAGATCGTAAGATGACCATTTTGCTGACGCCATTTATGAGTTGTTCTGCAAAATTGCCAATTTACTTCATGTTTGCAGCTGTATTTTTTCCAAAATATGCGCCGCTTGTTATCATTTCATTATATATCATAGGAATTCTTGTAGGAATTCTTGTGGCAGTCTTGTTGAGAAATACTGCATTTAAAGGACAGCCGGTTCCGTTCGTTATGGAATTGCCGAATTATCGTATGCCAAGTGTGGCAAGTGTGGGAAGACTAATCTGGGATAAGGCAAAAGACTTTGTGACAAGGGCATTTACGGTTATTTTTGTCGCAACAGTGGTAATCTGGTTTCTGCAGACTTTTGATGCAAAGTTCAATGTGGTATCAGACTCTTCCGACAGCCTGTTGGCAGCACTTGGAAGCCTGATAGCACCGGTCTTTGCACCGCTGGGATTTGGCGACTGGAAAATGTCTACCGCATTGATTACGGGATTTACAGCCAAGGAAAGTGTGGTCAGTACCCTGACTGTTTTGCTGGGTGGTTCCACGGAGGCGATTCATACAGTATTCAGTGGATTTACAGCGTTTATTTTCCTGGTATTTTCACTGTTATATACGCCATGTGTGGCAGCAATCGCAGCGGTTAAGAGAGAAGTAGGAGGAAAGAATGCACTGCTTCTTGTAATTTTCCAGTGTGTACTGGCATGGCTGGTGGCATTTTTGTTCCGGGTAGTAGGATTGTTATTTGGACTGTCCTAGTATGATTATAAAAAGAGGATGATATGGATATTCTTAGCATCATAATATTGATTATTTTGGGAATATGGTTTACTTATTCCATATATGTGATATGTAAAAGGAAAGGAAAGGGTTGTCATGGCTGCAGCGGCTGCATGGGAAATTGCAGTCATTGCACATATGACAGCGGAAAGAAACATGAGACAACAAACAAAAAAGAAGGTGCGTAATCATATACTGATGGTACTGGGGCAACTGTTAGCATTTCTGGTACTTCCCTGCTATCTTCTGTCTTTGGACTTTACCCTGACGGAAAAATTCGGAGCAGAGCAGTTCGTGATTTTTATCCTGTGGCCGTCTGCAGGAGTGATTCTCTCTGCTCTCTACGCCTTGGCAGTGAAAAATGAAAAAATATGGCTCGTTATTCCGGGACTTACGGTATGCTGCCTGTTGTTGGTACACGTTTTACATCCGGAGATATCCTTGCTGTTATCCATGATTTGCCTGATTTTCGAGGTGATGGGATATGGGATGATATATTTTTGGAGGAAGATATGAGGAAGTGGGGAAGGCATTTAGTTAATCTTTGAATGATGTCATATTTTTTCTGTGTTTTCATTGATATATTACTTTTCTCATTATTATTAGGTTTAGGTTTCCTTTCTGGTGAAATTATTTGAGAAAGAGTCACTGAAATTGGAATGGAAAGTTTTTGAGAAATTTGTCGCAAAATCATTGACAAAATATAATGGATTGGATAATATATTAAGGATTGAAGAAAAATTATTGACATTTTTCATAAGTATGGCTACTACCATGAAACAAATGCTGAACTGAGTGAAAAGGAAGTCGAACGAATCGGGCGCAAGACCAGGTACATTAGCTAGTATGACTTCTGCTGTGAGTTTTATAAGCAATACGGCTTAAAGACAAAAGTGATTCCTGTTACTACGGAAGAATATGGGATGAGCAAAGCGGTAAGACCCTTTAACTGCAGGATAGATAAGAAAAAGCTGCTTGAGAATGGCTTTACTCCACTTCCAGCTTGGCAGGATGCGGTCAGCCGATATCTGAAGGAAGTAAAGCTGTAAGGAGGAAGGGTAGAATGAGACAGATTAAGGTAACCAAAGCCCCTATCGGAGGACTTTATGTAATTGAGTTTGCCGTTCATGGAGACAGTCTGGGCTATTTGGTAGAGACATACAACCAGAACGATATGCACGAAGCAGGATTTGATATGGTATTCGTTCAGGATAACTAGTCGATGAGCACGAAAGGCGGGCTGCATTTTCAGAAGCGGTATCCGCAAGGAAAGTTGATATGGGTTATCCGGGGAAGGGGATTTGATGTTGCAGTTGACCTGCATTCTGGCAGCGAGACCTATGGTCAGTGGTTCGGTATGGAATTGAGCGAAGAAAATAACAAGCAGCTTTATATTTCCGAAGACTTTGCACATGGATTTTTGGTACTGTCTGATGTGGCAAAAGTTCTGCTACAAGGTGACGGACTTCTACCATCTGGGCGATGAAGGCGGCCTGGCCTGGAATGCTTCTGAGATCGGAATCCAGTGGCTGAAGGATATACGGTAGATGGTGGACCGCCGAATCTTAGTGAAAAGGATTAGAAATGGCTAGGCTTGAAGGATACATTTAAGTTTTATTTAAAGGAGAAAAAATCCATGCAGAAAGATGATGTACAACACGTTTTTCTGGTCGGTGCTAAGTCACTTGGGGCGTATGGTGGATATGAAACATTCATCAATAAACTAACAGAGTACCATCAGGATAATGAAAAAATAAAATATCATGTGGCATGTAAAGCCAATGGCGATGGTAGCATGGATCCATATAAAACAGAGGGCGCAAAGATTATCAATGATTATGAATTTATATATCATAATGCCCATTGCTTTCGAGTGAAAATTCCCGAAAAACTGGGTCCGGCACAGGCTATTTATTATGAT
>CALWLV010000017.1 GCA_944381595.1 uncultured Roseburia sp. | reverse complement strand
TTGTGTATGAGGACGAACAGGTATTATTTCTGAATAAGCCGGCCGGGATGCTCTCTCAGAAAGCCAGGGAAACTGATGTATCCATCAATGAATATGCCATCGGCTATCTTCTGGAACAGAAGAGAATCACGGAAGAAGAACTGCAAACATTTAAACCTTCTGTGTGTAATCGTTTGGATCGAAACACGACAGGACTGATTACAGTCGGAGCGTCCATGGAAGGAACCAGGGCGCTGGCTCAGGGATTTAAAGACCGTATATTTGATAAATATTATCTCTGTCTTGTTTCAGGAAAGGTAAACGAAGGAGCAGTGATTCAGGGAAGTCTGATAAAAGATGAAAAAACAAATCAGGTTACGGTTTTCCATCCGGATGTTCAGGATGGCAATTATATTGAGACCAGCTATGAACCATTGTTTTTCACATCCGAATACTCCGTATTAAAGGTGAAACTTGTAACAGGAAAAACCCATCAGATTCGTGCCCATCTGGCATTTATGGGACATCCGCTGATTGGGGATACCAAGTATGGAAATCCGGATGTCAATGAAAAATTCCGCAGTCGTTATGGTGTGAAATTCCAGTTGCTGCATTCCTGGCAGATACATTTCCCTAACATGACAGGTGCTCTTAAAAATTTGTCAGACAGAGATTTTTATGCAGAAGTTCCTGCAATTTATGGAAAAATTACAGGAAAAAACTTTTAAGGAGGATGTATGGCAACTTGGAATTCCAGAGGATTAAGAGGGTCGTCTTTGGAAGAAATGATTAATTTCACCATTGAAAAATACGAGGAAAGCGGGATTGCTCTGATTCAGAAAATTCCAACTCCCATCACTCCGATTAAAATCAATCCGGAAAACAGACAGATTACTCTGGCCTATTTTGAGAAAAAAAGTACTGTGGATTATATCGGTGTGGTTCAGGGCGTGCCGGTGTGTTTTGATGCGAAAGAATGTGTCGGTGATACGTTTGCCATGCAAAACATCCATGCCCACCAAATGGATTTTATGAGTAAATTTGAACAGCAACAGGGGATTTCTTTCATTCTTCTGTACTATACCCACAGGGATGAGGCCTATTATATTCCCTTTCGCGATATGAAGGTATTTTATGAACGCAGTGAACAGGGAGGAAGAAAAAGTTTTCGTATGGAAGAAATTGATAAAAATTATAAGATTCAGAGAAGCCAGGGTGTTCCGCTTCATTTTCTGGAAGCACTGAATCTTGATTTGTGTTCCAGATAAAGGAGTACTTTTGCATTCCTTTTATTTTTTATCTTGACAATACACAAAGATATTATTATACTATTACAGTATCACATTATCAATTTACTATAATAAAGCAACAGAAATTGATATGCAATTTTTTATTGAAATCATAGAAGAGTTTCGATATAATAGAAAAATAGGAAAATGAGAAAGGCGTAAAAGATTTATGAAGAATGTATTGCTACACACACCGGAAGGCGTAAGAGATATTTATAATAAAGAATGTGAACAGAAAGAATATTTGCAGCAGAAGATTCACAATGTGCTGAAGAAATATGGATACCATGACATGGCGACTCCAACCTTTGAGTTTTTTGATATCTTTAGCAAGGAAAAGGGAACGGTGGAATCTCGCCAGATGTATAAGTTTTTTGACCGGGAAGGTAATACACTGGTATTACGACCGGACATGACGCCGCCTATGGCAAGATGTGTGGCCAAGTATTATATGGAAGAAACGATGCCCATTCGTCTCTGTTATGCCGGTCAGAGTTTTATCAACAGTGCAGAACATCAGGGTAAGTTAAAAGAACGTACACAGATTGGTGCTGAATTATATGGAGAAAATAAAGCAGATGCCGATGTGGAAACTCTGGCTATGATGATTGAAGCACTTTTGGATTGTGGACTGAAGGAATTTCAGATTGAAGTGGGTCATGCACTGTTTTTTGAGGGATTGTTAGAGGAAGCTGATTTATCGGAAGAGGAAGAAGAGGAAATTCGTATCCTTGTGGCAAACAAGAACTTCTTTGGCCTGGAAGAATATTTATCTGACAGGAAAATGAAATCAGATTTAAAGAACGTATTTTTGAATCTTTCTGAGCTGATTGGTTCCGGTGATATGCTTGCCAGAGCTAAGAAGATGATTTCCAATCGAAAGACAGATACCGCCCTTTCCAGATTGGAGAAAGTGTACAAACTTTTGGTTTGTTACGGATATGAGAAGTATGTTTCCTTTGATTTATCCATTTTGGCAGCCCGGAATTATTATACCGGAATTATTTTTGCCGGATATACATATGGAACAGGGGATGCCATCGCCACAGGGGGACGGTACGATAATCTGGTGAAACAATTTGGAAAAGATACTCCGTCCATTGGGTTCGCCATCGATCTTGACCGGCTGCTTCTTGCAATGGGAAGACAAAAACTGGAGATACCGGTGGAAGAAAAGTCTATTTATTTATTATATGAGAATGGAAGTCAGAAAGAAGCCATTGACATGGCCGGACAATACCGCAAGGACCGTATGTCTGTGACCCTTGTTCGAAGAAACAATGATTTTTCCATGGAAAGCTATCGCAAATATGCAAGAAGAACGGGGTTCCGTGAGATGTATTACATTAGGAATGCCAGTTCCCATGCAGAAAAAACAGAATTGGAATAGAGGGAGAAAGATTATGAAGTATTTAACCATAGCACTGGCAAAGGGAAGATTAGCCAGAAATACAATGGATTTATTGGAAAAAATTGGAATTAACTGCGACGAGATGAAAGACGAACATACAAGAAAGCTGATTTTTGTCAACGAATCTTTGAAACTGAAATTCTTTCTCGCAAAAGCAGGTGATGTTCCCACCTATGTGGAATATGGTGCGGCTGACATCGGTGTGGTAGGAAAAGATACCATTCTGGAGGAAGGAAGAAAATTATTGGAAGTTGCAGATTTGAACATGGGAAAATGCAGAATGTGCGTCTGTGGTCCCAGTTCTGCCGTGGAACTTCTGCAGCACCATGAGATGATTCGTGTGGCCAGTAAGTATCCAAATATTGCCAAAGATTATTTTTATAATAAGAAACACCAGACAGTGGAAATCATCAAATTAAACGGCTCCGTGGAACTGGCTCCCATTGTGGGACTGTCCGAAGTCATTGTGGATATTGTGGAAACAGGAACCACACTGAAAGAAAACGGCCTGGAAGTATTGGAGGAAATTTGTCCTTTATCTGCCAGAATGGTGGTCAATCAGGTCAGCATGAAGATGGAAAATGATAGAATTATGAAATTAATCAACGATTTAAAAACTGTATTATAGTTTAGGCATAGATAGAAAGAAGGAAGAAAAAATGCGTACAATTACATTAACAGAAGAGACAAAGAAGGATTTACTGGACAGTCTGTTAAAAAGAAGTCCCAATAATTATGACTCCTATGCAGACACGGTAAATGAAATTGTAAACAGGGTTCGCGAAGAGGGAGATAAAGCCCTTCACGATTATACACTACAGTTTGACAAAGTAGAGATTACACCGGACAATATGGCCGTCACCAGAGAAGAAATCGAAGAGGCATATCGTATGGTCGAGCCGGAGCTGGTGGAAATCATTAAAAAATCTGCTGAAAATATCCGTGTTTACCATGAGAAGCAAAAACAGTATAGCTGGTTTGATTCCAAACCGGATGGAACCATTTTGGGACAGAAAGTAACTGCATTATCCAGAGTTGGCGTCTATGTGCCTGGAGGAAAGGCTGCATACCCATCTTCCGTACTGATGAACATCCTTCCGGCAAAGGTTGCCGGCGTTGACAGCCTGATTATGGTAACCCCACCGGGAAAAGATGGAAAGGTAAATCCGGGAACATTGGTTGCGGCAGATATTGCAGGCTGCGATGCAATTTACAAAGTAGGAGGTGCTCAGGCAGTGGCGGCACTGGCCTTTGGAACTGCCACGATTCCGAAGGTAGACAAAATTGTAGGACCGGGAAATATCTTTGTGGCATTGGCAAAGAAAGCTGTTTTTGGATTTGTCAGCATTGACTCCATTGCTGGACCAAGTGAAATTCTGGTTCTTGCCGATGAGACGGCAAATCCGAGATTTGTGGCTGCCGATTTGTTGTCACAGGCAGAACATGACGAAATGGCGTCTGCCATTCTTGTAACGACCTCCAAAGAACTGGCCAAACAGGTATCTGCAGAAGTGGACAAATTCGTGGAGCAGTTATCCAGAAAAGAAATTCTTACAAAATCTCTGGATAACTATGGGTATATTTTAGTGGCAGAAACCATGGAAGACGCCATTGATGCGGCAAATGAGATTGCATCGGAACATCTGGAAATCGTGACAAAGAATCCGTTTGATACCATGACAAGAATTAAGAATGCAGGAGCTATTTTCCTGGGAGAATATAGTTCAGAACCTTTAGGTGATTATTTTGCAGGTCCAAATCATGTACTTCCAACCAATGGAACTGCAAAATTCTTCTCTCCATTGTCTGTGGATGATTTTATTAAGAAATCCAGTATTATATCATATTCCAAAGAGGCATTGCAGGCAGTACATAAGGATATAGAGAAATTTGCTGAATCGGAACATCTGACTGCACATGCAAATTCTATCAAAGTCCGTTTTGAATAAAGGAGGTTCTTATGGAAGAGAAGATGAGAACAGCATCGGTTCACCGTGTTACCGGAGAAACAGATATTGAGCTGTGTTTCAAGCTGGATGGAACAGGAAAAGCCCAAATAGATACCGGAGTAGGTTTTTTCGACCATATGTTACATAATTTTGCTCGGCATGGATTATTTGACCTGACCATCAAGGCGAAGGGCGATTTATATGTGGACTGTCATCACCTTGTGGAGGATACCGGTATTGTGCTGGGACAAGCTATCAAAGAGGCAGTGGGCGATAAGAAATCCATTCGTCGGTATGGCCATGCCATACTTCCCATGGATGAAGCACTGGTTCTTTGTTCCCTTGATTTATCCGGAAGACCATATTATGTATCCGATTTGTCATTCTCGGGAACACAGTGCGGAACCTTTGAAACTGCCATGGTAAAGGAATTTTTTTATGCCGTTTCCTATTCCGCCATGATGAATCTTCATTTTCAGATGATGGCAGGGGAAAACGATCATCATATCATTGAATGTGCATTTAAAAGCTTTGCAAAATCGCTGGATATGGCAACCATGAAAGATGAGCGGATTTCTTCCGTATTATCAACGAAAGGAACATTATAAAAAGGGAAGGAACATGTTATGAAAGAGTTTAAGATAGCACAGGAAATCCGACTGGATAACGGCAAGGCCGTACTGGCAGATGGAACAGACATTACATTGGAACAGACAGCGACAGACCTGGCTGTGTTTTATAGCAATTATGGAGCTGATATGCTCTTAGTTCGGGATTTATCAAACACCGATGAAGAGCATGAGAAAAACATCGATACCGTAAAGGAAATGGTATCCCGGACGGATGCCCCGATTCTCCTTGGCGGTCATGTAAAACGTCTGGAAGATGTGAAGAAATATCTTTATACAGGTGCGGTGATGGCAGTGTTGGATGCCACGATTCCATCCAATTCGGAAATGATAAAAGAAGCTGCAGACCGTTTTGGAAAGGATAAAATCGCAGTTTATGTGGACAGTATCACAGAAAAAGCTGCCATTGCTTATAAAGAAGCAGGGGCTGCCCTTCTGGTAAAAGATCATAAGGAGCAGTTGGATGCCACTCTTGCACTCCCTGTACTTTATATTGGAACAGAATCTTCAAAAGCTGCCGATTATTATCAGGAAAATGCCTATGGCCTATCCTATCCGGCGATGAACAATCCGGTGGATTTTCATAAGGAGAAGGAATCTGCAAGAAAGGAACATATTCCGGTTATCACATATGAGCCGCAATTACAGTTTTCTGATTTTAAAACGGATGCCCACGGACTGATTCCTGTGGTAGTACAGGATTATAAGACCAATGAGGTGTTGATGCTTGCTTATATGAATGAAGAAGCATTTCAGCATACCCTGGAATCCGGACGTATGACCTATTACAGCAGAAGCCGGAAAGAATTATGGGAGAAAGGCTTAACCAGCGGTCATTTCCAGTATTGGAAAGAATTGTCTGCAGATTGTGACCGGGATACACTCCTGGCAAAAGTATATCAGGTAGGAGCTGCCTGCCACACCGGTAAACGCTCCTGCTTTTTTGAGAAAATTGTAAAAAAAGATTATGTAGAACGCAATCCATATCAAGTATTCGAGGATGTATTTCGTGTAATTTTGGATCGGAAAGAACATCCGAAGGAAGGTTCTTATACCAATTATTTATTTGACAAGGGCATTGATAAGATTCTCAAAAAATGTGGAGAAGAAGCCACGGAAATTGTCATTGCCGCAAAGAATCCGAATCCGGAAGAAATCAAATATGAGATATCGGATTTCTTATATCATGTGATGGTTCTCATGGCTGAAAAAGGCATTACATGGGAAGATATCACAACAGAATTAGCTAGAAGATAGGAGAACACTATGATAAAACCTGCATTATCCGATGAGATTCTGATGCGTATTGAAAAGCCGGCAAGGTATATTGGAAATGAAGTCAACATGGTCAAAAAAGATTTAAAGGATGTGGATATCCGTTTTGCCATGTGTTTTCCGGATGTATATGAGATTGGCATGTCCCATCTGGGCATTCAGATTTTATACGATATGTTTAATAAAATGGAGGGAGTATACTGCGAAAGAGTATACTCTCCCTGGCATGATTTGGATAACATCATGCGGGAACAGCATATTCCGTTATTTACGTTAGAAACACAGGAACCTGTCAAAAAGATGGATTTTTTGGGGATTACCATTCAATATGAAATGTGCTACACAAATATACTGCAAATCCTGGATTTAAGCGGAATCCCTCTTTACAGCAAGGAACGTACGGAAGAAGATCCCATTGTCATTGGAGGAGGTCCATGTACTTATAATCCGGAGCCGATTGCAGATTTCTTCGATATTTTTTATATTGGAGAGGGAGAAACGGTATATCAGGATTTGATGGATGCCTATCGCAGAAATCGTGAAAACCACGGTACAAGGGAAGATTTTCTCTTCCTTGCGGCACAGATTCCGGGGCTGTATGTACCGGCATTCCTGGATGTGGAATATAACAAAGAAGACGGAACAATTCAGGGATTCCATGTCAATCGAGAGGGAGTACCGGAAACTGTTACCAGACAGGTGGTGATGGATTTAAGCCATACCTTTTATCCGGAAAAGCCATTGGTTCCTTTTATTCGTGCAACCCAGGACCGGGTGGTTCTGGAAATTCAGAGGGGCTGCATCCGTGGATGCCGATTCTGTCAGGCAGGACAGGTATACAAACCAAACAGAGAACGAGATTTGGAATTTTTAAAGGATATGGCTGTAAAAATGTTACAAAATACAGGACATGAGGAAATTTCTTTAAGTTCCCTAAGCTCCAGTGATTACTCACACTTAAATGAACTGCTGGAGTTCCTGATTGAGACCTATCATGGGAAGGGCGTCAATGTCTCTTTGCCGTCCCTGCGAGTGGATCAGTTCTCCTTAGATGTCATGAGTAAAGTGCAGGATGTGAGAAAAAGCAGTCTGACCTTTGCACCGGAAGCCGGCTCTCAGAGAATGCGTAATGTCATCAATAAGGGATTGACAGAAGAAGATATTTTACATGGATGTGAGATCGCATTCCGGGGCGGATGGAATAAAGTCAAACTGTATTTTATGTTAGGTCTGCCAACAGAGACGGAAGAAGATATGCGCGGTATCGCAGAATTATCTGAACTGGTGGCAGAGAAATATTATGAAATTCCAAAATCCGAACGGAATGGAAAGGTGTCTGTAACAGCCAGCACATCCTTCTTTATACCAAAACCTTTTACGCCATTCCAATGGGCGCCGATGTGCACCGGAGAAGAATTCTTAAACCGTGCAAAGATTGTGAATGACCGTATGAAGGAAATGTTAAATCGCAAGAGTCTAAAATACAACTGGCATGAAGCCGATGTATCTGTGATTGAGGGACTTTTGGCACGGGGAGACAGACGTGTAAGCAAAGTGGTAGAGCTTGCTTACAAAAAAGGATGTCTGTTTGACGCATGGGGTGATTCTTTCCATAGTGATTACTGGAAAGAAGCCATAGATGAGGCAGGAATTAGTCTCGATTTCTATAATACAAGGGAACGAAGTGAAGAGGAAGTGTTCCCATGGGATTTCATCAATACCGGTGTGACAAAGCAGTATCTGCTGCGTGAATGGAAAAAATCAAAGGAAGAAACTGTGTCTCCAAACTGTAAAGTACAGTGTACAGGGTGTGGTGCTTCCTGCTTTGGAGGAGGAATCTGCTTTGAAAATCAGAATTAAATTTACGAAAACCGGCGTGGTAAAATATGTGGGACATTTGGATATGATGCGTTATTTCCAGAAATTAATTCGTCGTGCCAACATAGATATCTGCTACTCAGAAGGCTTCAATCCCCATCAAAAAATGTCCTTTGCAGCACCCCTTGGTGTTGGGGTTTCCGGAGAAGGGGAATACGTGGATATTGAAGTGAATACCACGGACTCTTCAGAAGAATCTGTGAGACGTTTAAATGAAGCATCGGTGGAAGGAATTGAGATTAAAAGTTACCGCCGTCTGCCAGAAGGCGTCTTAAACGGTATGGCAAGTGTTGCAGCTGCAACATATCGTGTCCGTTATCGGGAGGGATATGAACCTGATTTTTCACTGGAAGATAAATTTATGGAATTTATGAATCAGGAAACCATTGAAATTGAGAAAGAAACAAAGAAAAGTACTGCCGTAGTGGATATCAAATCTATGATTTATGACGTTTCTTTCCAGAATGGTGTGGTATTGAAGCTGGCTGCCGGCAGTGCTGCAAATTTGAAACCGGAACTTGTTTTTACTGCCTTCTATCAATATCTCGGAAAAGAACTTCCGGAGTTTGCACTGGAAATCACCAGGCTGGAAGTATATGGAAATTCCGGCACGGAGGAAAATCCTGAATTCATACCTTTGGAGGATTTTGGAGAGGACATACCGACACAAGGAGAATGATTATGCGTAAATTAATCTTGACTGCCACAAAACAGGCAAAAATAGCCGTAGTGTTTCAGCCCTGGGAGAGTGAAAATGAAAAGGAACAGGCCAGTGATATTGGTCTGTTTCCGGAAGATAACTCATCTCTGGTGGGAAATATATATATTGGGCATGTGAGGGATGTGGTCAAAAATATTGAAGCGGCATTTGTGGAAATTGCTCCTGACATATTGGGTTATCTGCCTTTAAAACAAGATTCTCCGGTTTTCGTCTGTCGAAAGAATACGGAGAAGATTTGTGAAGGAGATAATCTCATTGTGCAGGTAGTAAAAGATAAAGGTGATACCAAAAATGCAGTACTGACCACCCGGTTTTCCCTCACAGGAAGATATGTGGTGCTGACCCATCAGAAACATGGAATTCAGTTTTCTTCGAAAATCCATGACGACGACTTCAAATCAGAAATGCGTGCCAAATTAGAACATTTCCTGCAAAACCAGGAAACACCTCTAACCTATGGCATAATTGTTCGTACAGAGGGATATGAAGCAGATGTGGAAGAAATTTTGCGGGAACTGGAAGACTTGATTGCCCGGTATCATACCATGATTGCCCTGGCAAAAACCAGGCAAAAACATTATCTCCTGAAAGAGACCAGTCCTCCTCTGTTGGAATTTGTACAAAAACAGATTTCCTGCAGGGATCCGTGCGAAATCATCACAGATAGCGGTGAAAT
>CALWLV010000016.1 GCA_944381595.1 uncultured Roseburia sp. | reverse complement strand
AGAATTCCATGTCTTTCTTTGTAAGATACGACACAATACAAGTTCCATTCAAAACCAGCATACTTTCCAGAAGGGTTCTTCCCAGAATCTGGTTCTGAATGTAGTCCTTCTCATAAAATCCTTCGTCTATTATTTTCTGCGTGTTCAGCCCCCTGGACATTAATTTTCCAGCCACATTCATGGTATGTTCCGTCGTGCTTTCATATTTGAACACGCCACTGTCATGAACGATTCCTGTGTATAACGCTTCTGCTGTATTTTTGGAAATTTTATCTTCATCCATGATATCATAGATTGCTTCACAGCAGGAACTTAATCCTTCTCTGACATGATTAATCTTAGCATAATAAGTATTGCTTACATGATGATCGATATTGACTGTTTCCTTCACCTGTTCAAACAGTGTTTTCACTACCCCAAGCCGGTCTCTGTCTGCCAGGTCAACAATCAGAAGCATGTCAAAATCCCTGTCTTTCACCTCCGTCTCTATCCGGTCAAAATGAGCCAGATAGGACAGACGTGAAGAAGGCTGTTCTAAATAAATATGCACTTCTTTCTCTTTATAATTATCCAAAATATAATTGTAAACACCAAGGGCTGCACCCACACAGTCTCCGTCTGGTCTTATATGCCCGGCGATTGCAATTTTTTTTGCACCATTTATAATTTCTGATAATTTCATTTATTCTTCCTCTGTTTCTTCCCGGTGAAGATCTTTTGTCACTTCATCAATCTTTTTCGACATTCTGATACCATATTCAATCGACTGATCCAGCACAAAAGTAAGCTCTGGCGTATTTCTTAAATTTACTCGCTGCGCCAGCTGTCTGCGTATATATCCTTCCGCACTCTTCAACCCATCAATGGTGGCTTTCTGCTCTTCTTCAGAGCCAAGAACACTGATATATGCTTTGGCATATTTTAAATCAGGAGTTACCTCTACCGCTACCACGCTGGCCATACTGCTAATCCGCGGATCCTTGATATCTTCCCGGATAATTACGCTTAATTCCCGCATGACTTCCGAATTCACTCTGATATTTTTTACACTGTTTTTTCTCATATATCCATCTCCATTCCCGTAGCTTTTTAACGCGGTACTTCCACCATAATATAAGCTTCTACGATATCCAGTTCTGCAAATTGTGCAAATCCGTCAAATACAAGACCGCACTCATAACCTGCCTTTACTTCTTTGACATCATCCTTAAATCTCTTTAATGATGCAAGGTCACCCTCAAATATCTGAGTTCCCTCTCTGGAAATTCTGACTTTACATCCTCTCTGGAAGGTTCCATCTAATACATAAGAACCTGCAATCATACCTACGCCGGAAGACTTGAATAACTGTCTGATTTCAGCATGACCAATTACTTTTTCTTCATATACAGGATCTAACATACCCTTCATGGCTGCTTCCACATCTTCAATTGCCTGATAGATAACACGATATAATCGGATATCCACATCTTCCCTTTCTGCAATTTCCTTTGCTGTATTATCCGGTCTTACATTAAATCCAATGATAATTGCATTGGATGCAGACGCAAGGCTCACATCAGATTCATTGATGGCTCCAACGCCTCCATGAATGACTTTCACAACTACTTCGTCATTGGATAATTTGACAAGAGACTGCTTTACTGCTTCCACAGAACCCTGTACATCCGCTTTGACAATAATATTTAATTCTTTCAGGTTTCCAGCCTGAATCTGACTAAATACATCATCCAATGTCATCTTGGATTTTGCTTTTGATCCTTCTAAAAGTTTTTCTCTTCCTTCGCTGATAAAGGTTTCGGCAATGCTTCTTGCTTCTTTTTCATTCTTTGTTACCATCATCACTTCACCGGCATTTGGCACACTATTTAAACCAAGAATCTCTACCGGTGTAGATGGTCCTGCTTCTTTGATTTTTTCTCCATTGTCAGCAATCATGGCGCGGACACGTCCATAGGCGGAACCGATTGCCACTACATCACCGGAATGTAAGGTTCCTTTTTGAACGAGAACTGTTGCCACAGATCCTCTTCCCTTATCCAGCTTTGCTTCAATTACCACACCTCTTGCCTTACGATTTGGGTTTGCCTTTAATTCGTTCATTTCCGCAGTCAGAAGTACCATCTCAAGAAGTTGTTCTATTCCTTCTCCTGTATGAGCAGATACTGGAACAAATACTGTATCACCGCCCCAGTCTTCTGCCAGAAGTTCATACTCTGCCAGCTCCTGCTTTACTTTTTCTACATTGGCACTTGGCTTATCAATCTTATTCACTGCCACAATAATACTGATTCCGGCAGCTTTTGCATGGCTGATTGCTTCTACTGTCTGCGGCATCACACCATCATCAGCAGCAACAACAAGAATTGCAATATCTGTAGCCTGTGCTCCTCTCATTCTCATGGCAGTAAATGCCTCATGTCCCGGTGTATCTAAAAATGTTACTTTCTCACCATGATAATTCACCACATATGCACCGATGTGCTGCGTAATACCGCCTGCTTCTCCTGAGCTGACGTTTGTCTTACGAATGGCATCCAGAAGGGATGTTTTACCATGGTCGACATGTCCCATAACGCAGACAACCGGTGGTCTTTTTACCATAGTAGCTTCATCTTCTTCCTCTTCTTTTAAGAGTTCTTCAATTACGTCTACTTTTTCTTCCGGCTCTGCGATAATATCAAATTCCAATGCGATATTTTCCGCTGTCTCATAATCAATTTCATTATTCACTGTGTAAACCATTCCCTGCATGAATAATTTCTTGATCAAAGCGGAAGACTGCATTTTCATCTTGTCAGCAAGTTCCCCGATGGTAATGGATTCCGGAAGTGTAATTACTTTAATTTCTTCTTCTTTTTCCTTCTTTACCGGTTGTGGAGCCGGCTTATTGTTCTTACCACCGTGATTTTTGTTGTTATGGTTATTTTTGCCCCCATTACCGTTATTATTCGGATGGTTCTGATTATTGTTTCTGTTATTATTATTTTTATTCTTTTTATTGTTCTGATTGCTGTTTTGAGGATTGAATACTTTGCTGATATGCTTATTCTCTCCGTCTTTCTTCTGTTTCTTATTGTCGTTTTCTACACGGTCTTTTTCATTTTTCGGATGATTCTTATGCACGGTCTTATTCTTCTCCGGTCTGTCTTTCTTTTCCTGTTTTTCCTGCTTTTCCGGTTTCTTCTGAACAGGCTGCTTTTCTTCCGGTTTCCTGGTTTTTCCCTGAACCAGACGCATCTCCTCTTCTGTAATGGAACTTGCAGGTTTCTTTCCCTCAATTCCATTTGCCTGAAGAATTGCAATAATTTCCTTATTATCTTTATTTATTTTCTTTGCAAACTCATGTATTCTCATTCAGTTACCTCCATATTTGTAAATAATTTAACGAACGAATCATAAAAATCCAAACCCAGAATCGCCACAGATGCACGAAACTCTTTTCCCGTAAAACGTCCTAATTCTTCCTTGGTTCCGTATACATACAATGGAACATGATAAAAATTGCACATATTGGAGAATTTTTTTGTTGTATTTTTGGATGCCTCTTTCGAAAGAATCACAAGACTGGCACTTCCTTCTTTTACAGACTTTTCTACCAGCATTTCCCCGCCTGCAACCTTTCCGGCCTTTGCAGCCAGCGAAAGCAGTGACAATATTCTATCGTTCATAAATCTCTCCTTGTGTTCATTTATTTAATCATACGATTTTTTTCTACTTTTTATTCATTCGGATGCTTTCAAGTTATTTTCCAGTTCTTCATAAATTTCAGATGGCACCGGCATTTTTAATGATCTATCCATACCTTTTGATTTCTTAGCTTTTTCCAGACAGGTGATTGACGGGCATAAATAAACGCCTCTTCCATTTTTTCTTCCTGTCATATCCACCACGATTCCCTCTTCCGTTTTCAGTACACGAATCAGATCTTTCTTTGGTTTCATCTCACCACATCCGGCACATTTTCTCATCGGTATCTTCTTTCCTGTATTCAAAAAATCACCTTGCCTTTCTGATTTTACAATGAATTTTTATGCTTCTTCTACTGTTTCTTCCACTTCTTCCTGAGGTTCTTCCTGGTTTACAGCTGCTTTTTCTTCCGCTTCCTTCGCCTGGGTTTCACTCTTAATATCAATCTTAAATCCTGTCAATCTTGCAGCAAGTCGTGCATTCTGTCCTTCTTTACCAATTGCAAGGGAAAGCTGATAATCCGGAACTACAACCTTTGCTGTCTTCTCTTCATCATTTGCTTCCACTGACACGACAATCGCCGGACTCAATGCATTTTCAATTAAGATTGCCGGGTTTTCATTCCAGTTTACGATATCAATCTTCTCTCCGCGAAGTTCATTCACGATGGCATTCACTCTGGTTCCATTGATACCCACGCATGCACCTACCGGATCCACATTCGGATCATGGGAACGAACTGAAATCTTGCTTCTGGATCCTGCTTCTCTTGAAATACCCATAATCTCCACAGTTCCATCCTTTACTTCACTCACTTCGGCCTCAAACAGACGCTTCACCAGTTCCGGATGTGTTCTGGAAACGAGAATTCTCGGTCCTCTTGTGGTATCCTTTACTTCTGTAACATATAATTTAATTCTGTCATTTGGCATCAGTTTTTCGCCCGGAACCTGCTCACTTTCATTTAAGATTGCATCTGCTTTTCCTAAATTAATGCTGATACTATGTTCATTAATTCTCTGCACGATACCGGTTACCATGTCTTTTTCTTTTCCATAATATTTATCAAAAAGAACTCTTCTTTCTTCTTCTCTGATTTTCTGAGTAATGATATTTTTTGCATTCTGAGTTGCAATTCTGCCAAACTCCTTTGACTTCACATCCACACTCACAATATCACCAAGCTGATATTTTTTGCTAATCTTATAGGCATCTTCCAGATTGATTTGGGTTGCAGGATCTTCCACTGTTTCTACTACTTCTTTTTCTGCAAGTATTTTATAATCACCGGTCTGATGATCAATATGGATTGTTACATTGTCGCACTTTCCATAATGCACTTTATACGCTGTCAACAAGGAGTTTTCAATGGCGTCCAGAATCACATCTTTATTGATATCCTTCTCCTTTTCCAGTACATTTAATGCTTCAATTAATTCTTTGTTCATTTTTTTCTTCTTCCTTTCCTTATCTCAAAAATCAAATGACAATCTAATCAGTGCAATGTCCTGTCTCTGGAAGGTGATTTCCTGTCCTTCCTCTTCTTCTATGGTAACTTCATCTTCGGTATAACTTTTTAATACACCCTCAAAATCTTTCTGTCTGTTTACTGCCTTATAAAGTTTGATTTCAACTTCTTTCCCAATGCTGCGCTGAAAATCTTTTTCTTTCTTCAGAGGTCTGCCAAGTCCCGGAGAACTTACCTCTAAAATATAAGAATCTTCGATAAAATCCTGTATATCAAGCTTATCACCCAACGCTCTGCTTATAATTTCGCAGTCATCCACGGTAATGCCGCCCTCTTTGTCGATATAAACTCTCAGATACCAGTTTCCGGCCTCTTTCACGTACTCCACATCTACCAGTTCAAAATGATTCTCTTCAATCAACGGCATAACCAGCGTTTCCGTCTTCTGCTCGTATTCTTCTCTCCTTGACATACACCTCTTCCTTTCTGTCCATATAATGAAAAGACATCGTACAAAGTACGATGTCTTAAAACAGCTAATAGGGGAATCGAACCCCTGATTCCGCCGTGAGAGGGCGGCGTCTTAACCTCTTGACCAATTAGCCACATATTAAGCCTCTTGTTCTGTCTTCTCAAACAGTACTTTGTTATTATAACAGATAATTTTAAAAATGCAAGTACTTTTTTTAATTTTTTTCATTTTCTTTTTATTTCCAAAAAACAGCCGGGAATATTCCTATCCCGGCTGCCAAAATTCTTACAATAAATATACATATATCACTGCAACAGACAGTACAATCTGTATAATGGAAAAACGATACACGGTCTGTGTATTAGACCAGTTCCATACTTTTCTCACATGATCATGAAGCGGTGTTCTTGTTTTGGATAAAATTCGTATTTTCAAAAAGCGCAGCAACGCCACCTTCAACAAACCAAGACCTCCGTCCAAAAACAATACCAGTGCTGCAATCAGATACAAAAACGGACTTCCGCTTTTTAAGGCCGCAATGGCAATCATCAGACCCATAGCTCTTGACCCGGCATCTCCCATCATCAGTATACTCGGCGTAGCATTGAACCATAAATAACCAAGAATACAGGTTACAAACAGAAGAATGAGATAAGCAAAACTACTATCTCCCCCTCCAATCTGAATCATTGCATAAAATGTCAGCAATGTAATAATGGATAATGTTCCGGACAATCCATCCACACCGTCGGAACAATTGGTTACATTGATGGACGCCCATACAAGAATGGTTGCCAGAACTCCAAATAATACCGGATGAATGCTAATGGTTTCATTCACAAATGCCAGATAAACATCTGTGGAATTAAAGTTTACATAAGTAATTGCTATCATAATGGAAATAATCAGATCCAAAAAGCCTTTCTTATATTCATCCCATGGTGTTTTGGAACAGTCATCCAAAAAACCTGTCATCATGGCTGCTGCAATCAACACAATATAAATACTCTGCTCTCTTGACATTTCTCCAAACAAAAGACCTGCAGCCATAAATACAAGAATGAAAATAAATCCCGCTCCTCTTGGTTTTCCTGCAGAAAGCTTACCATCATGAGCGTAGTCCCTTCCTGCGTCTTTCGGCAACATTCCTCTGCACTTTATCATAAAGAAACAAGTAAGAAAAAAGGCTGTTATAATTCCCAAAAATGATACGGTTCCCAAATAAGAACCATCCGTAAGATAATTTATCATGTGTTTTCCCTTCTTTTATTTTTCATTTTTATTTTCCGGCTTTGTAAAAATAATTTTTTCCTGATCATAAAGCCGTCTGATTTCCTCAGCAGATAATACTTTATTCGTTACATAAAGATTGGCAACATATCCGCATAAACTCTTTTGATATACGTCTCCTCCCAATGCCACCCTTCCCAGATGATGAAGAGGCACAATATCATTCTGATATCCGGACAGAAACCCATTGACAAACAATGCTGATGAATGTGTTTCTGCATTATATACAGCAGCCAGATGAATCCAGCCATCCATATCGCTCCGGGTCCCCACGGCGTCATAAAATCCTGCTTCTTTATACTTATCCATAACACGAAATACACTGACACCGTTCCATGCTTTTGGCATAAGACTAATAAATCCATTCTCATAATCCGCATAAAACAAACTGGACCAGACATTGACTTCTGATTCTTTATACCATATGGAAATCGTAAAATCATAAACCAGAAGATTTCCCAGTGATATCTCTACAATCTCGTGTCCCACCGTACCGCCCGGAAGTTTTAGCACTTTTCTGCCAGGTGCTTGATTTTCTGCAAAATCAAGGGACTTTCCATTTGCCCATGCAGAATATACTCCTTCATTTGCTTCAAATGTTCCATCAAAGGAAAAGAAAGCTTCATTCTCTTCCGGAATTTTGTGTTCCTCAATATATTTCAGCAATTTTTCTTCTTCCAACGGCCTTGCATAGTAGTTCCCCTGAATCATATCACAGCCACATTCACATGCAAACGCATTTTGTTCTCTTGTTTCCACTGCCATAGAAACAAGATGTTTGTTCAGCTTTTTTACAACATCCACAACACCGCTTAAAATGACCTGTTCCGTTTTTTCAAATATTTTATCTTCCCAAAACAAAGGATTGGTTTTAATGCATACCACCGGAATTCGGGCTAATATATTCAATTCAGAATAACCGGAGCCAAAAGAGTCCATAATCGTTCGAATTCCCATTTCAGCAAGCTTGTTACAAAAATCAACGGCTTCATTCAGATGTTCCAAAAAAATTTTCTCTTTCATCTCAAAAAAAATGTATTCTGCAGAAACCTGATATTTTTTTAAAAGCTTCGATAAATACAGAAAGAACTCTCTCTGTTGATCTAAATGGCCGCCGCAAAGATTAATGGAAATCGGTACAATTGTTTCTCCCTTCTCTGTCTGTCTGTGAATAAATTCAAACACGCAGTCTATCACATAATAATCCAGTTCTGTCAGCTTATTCGCCTCTTCCAGAGTTGGCACATATTCATTTGGCATCAAAACAGTTCCATCTTCCCTTACCCATCTGGATAATGCCTCTGCTCCCACCACCATTTTGGAAATACTATCTATCATCGGCTGGTAAAACACTTTAAACTGACCAAATCGCAGTGCGTCACCAAATTCATCCAAAAGACGCATTTTCCTTCTCTGCTCCTCATACATCTCATCTCGAAACAAGACACATTTCCCATCTCCATTCTGTTTCGCCAACTTCGCTGCATATTGAGCTTTTGTTATCGCACTGTCAAACTTATGATCATTACCATTGGTAATACAGGCACCGCAATTCACATAAAAGTTCGGTGAATTGATTTTTTGCTGCAACAATTTGTTATTAAGCAGCTGTTGCATATTTATCTTTGCAACAATTTTTTCTTCTGTCAGCGATGCAGGAAGAACATAGACTGCAATAAAATTATCTCCATAAATCCTGCTGGCATAAAGCAAATACCGGGTAGAAGCACAAGTTACATCTGTAAAATATTTTAATATTTTGTTTCCGAATTCATACCCATAAGACTCATTGATATATTTGAAGTGTGCAATATCCATACAGACATATAAAAGTTTTACATCGGATTGTAAGGAATAGATTACATGCTCCAATTTATTTCGAAATGTTTGGTACATATATAATCCGGTCAGATTATCTCTCTCTGTAAATTCTCTCAGATAATAATTGCTGTCGGCAATGGAATTTTCCTGTACTTTGTATACAGAAAATAAACGTTCAAAAGATTTTAGTATTCTCAATTCCGTAGAAGAGAATGATCTTTCTTTGGAAATATCCCCAAAGAAAATCGCCCCTGCAAAACAGTTATTTCTGCTAAAAGATATGATTACCCCGGATTTCACCGGACTTTTCGAACGAAAAACCTGGCCTTCCCATGTTTCATTTTCTGTGTATCGATACACGAACGGTTCCGTGCTGCAGTGACTGTTCAGACGAATCCATTCTGCCTCTGTATAATGAAATTTTTTTTCAAGTAATGCCGGTACATTCTTCCCACAAATTTCATAGGTACAGACCATGTCCATCTCTGTACTTTTCGGCTCAAAAATACGAATAAAAGAAAAACCAAACTTATTCTGAATTTTATTCATGATTAAGTTTACCGCATTGCCAATATCTTTTACCTCTTCTAACATTCGAAATGCCAGTTGATTTAATTCAAAATAAAAGGCATTCATCTCACTGTTTTGTTCTTCTATATGTTCTACATCTCTTTCCTGAATTTTCAATCCCTGATATTTGTGCATTGCTTCATTATCACGATCGTAGAAAGAATAACCATTTTTTCCCAGATTCTTTGTGTAATAAAGGGCATGATCTGCTTTCTTGAATATATCATTATATTCCGTACCATCATCCGGAATCACTGCTATTCCGACACTTGCAGAAATCTTCACCTTATCACTCTGACCTGTATAGATACTGCAGACTGTATCGCAAACTGCCTCTGCTTTCTTCTGAATCACACTGCCATCTGCCACGCCATCCAGATAAACAATGAATTCGTCTCCTCCAATTCTTCCAATGATGTCACCTGCCCGGAATACCTTCTTTAATCCGTTTGCCACGCTGACAATCATTTGATCTCCAAAAAAATGTCCCATTGTGTCATTGACTGATTTAAAATTATCAATATCCACAATCATAAGACAACCTTTTCCACTTCTCTTTATGGCATTGCTGATCATCTGAGTAGAATATGCTTTATTAATTAATTTTGTCAGGGAATCCTCCCTGGTTTCTTCAAACAGTTTAAGATTTTTATCGGAATTTACATCCCGCGTCTCCACAGCAATGATATAACATCTTTTATCCTCCATGTATTTCAGATAACAGGAGATCCATTTTTCTTCTTTAAAAGCCAAGGCATCTGCTATCTTAATTTCATAAAACGCCTTGGCTCTTTTTTTATCCATTGCCCGGAACATTTCATATGCAACTTCCTTCGACATATTGTCTACATGCGAACAAAAAGTCGTACTGAAGTTTTCCATCTCCATGGCTATCACCATACAATGTTCCTCAAAATAGTACACGCTGCCAAAATTCTCATCAGGCATATATACTATAATTCCGCTTAAAACCATTTCTGCTACCGCAGAATATAATTCCTGCGTTGTTAGCAATTCCCTCATAGTCAATTCCTTCCTCATTTTTCCATTTTAATATTCGGGCACAATATTCTATTTTCTATATTACACTATTTATTCGAAATAATCAAGGAATATTATTCTTGAGTTTCCGCAGAATTATCCCCACCAGGCAAATCTGCTGTATCCTGTTATCCACAACTTTCAAAAAATGCCAAAAATATAAGGAATCCTGTTCCTTTTTGATGTAAAATTAAGCTGTCCAAC
>CALWLV010000015.1 GCA_944381595.1 uncultured Roseburia sp. | reverse complement strand
ACCCCTTGAAGACGACGAGGTTGATAGGTCAGAGGTGGAAGTGCAGCAATGCATGGAGCTGACTGATACTAATCGGTCGAGGGCTTGACCAGAAAGACCGGGAAGAGGAAGACGGATGGAAGGGAAGAGATTCCCCGGGATAACATGTGTGTAGTTTTGAGTGTGCAGAGAGAAGAAAACTGTCCAGACTTCAGAAAATGAGGTTTGGGCAGTTTTTTTGTTTTATAAAAAATAGGAACAGGAACAAAATGAAATAAAAATTTCAAAAACTCCTTAACGAAAACTTTACTTACATTTAATTGGAATAAGATATCAGAAGTCTCGGTGTAGTGTTATAGTATTCATTGTAAGATAGATTTGAAAGAGGACAATCTTAAGGAGGAACTATTATGAATTCAAAGAGTAACATGACACATTCGCAGAAGATGATGGTTTTCGTATTGACCATGTCTTTGTATGGACTTGCAACATTATTTACAGAGCTGATTCCAAAATTTCAGGTGGGAATTGTTGAATTTTCCGTGGAATATTTCTTGTTTATACCGCTTACATTAGGTATGTTATTTGACCCGCTTTCCGCAGCCCTTGGAGCGGCAACCGGTGAATTAGTATTCAGTGAAATTATGCTCGGCCAGTTTGGTGGTCTTGGAGAACTGGAAAAATTCTTAACAGTAACCATCGGTGTTTACATTGCAGGAAGAATGGTAAAGAATCCAAAAAATCGTAAGATGGTGGCAGTGGCATCCATTGTAGGTGTAAGTGTACAGCTGATTATGGGATGTATCGTAGATATTCTGAAAGTGCAGTTTGCAGTAGAAGATTTTGAAGCAGTTGCCGGACTTCCGGAAAGTGTATTTTTTACAGAAGGTTTCGCGTGTCTGAATGACATCCTGTTTTCGGGAATTTTATTCTGTATGCTGCCAGCCATGTATTTGGTTCCAAGATTATATGGAAAGATTGAACCACTCTTAGGAGTGAAGCCAAGGGATGAGAAAACGATTCTGAGTGGAGACAATGTGATTTCTCCGAAAGTAATCCTTTCCTGTATCGTAGGATTTGCAGCAGCAATCGCAGCAGAATTGTTAGCATCCGGTGGTTATGAATTGATTGATTGGGAAGCAGCATGGGCAGAAAGCAGTACGGCCTTTATCATTGCTATTATTGCAGCAGTCGTTGTATCGGTTATCGTGATTGGCATTATCAAAAATAAATCTGCAAAAACGGTAAAAGAACAATAAGAATAAAGGGAGAACACAGTGAGTACAATTGAGATTAAAAATTTAACATTTACATATCCCGGTGCAAAACAGGCTACTTTAAATCATGTATCAGTACAGATAGAGGAAGGGGATTTCCTTGCAATCGTAGGTAACAATGGCTGTGGGAAATCTACTTTATGCAAAACGTTAAATGGTCTGATTCCACATTTTATTACCGGTGATATGGAAGGTGAAGTCCTGGTGGGAGATTTAAACACAAAGGAATCTGAGATTGGTACATTGGCAAAAAAGGTAGGATATGTATATCAGGACTTTGAAAATCAGATTGTCTGTCCCAATGTTTTGGAGGAAGCTTCCTATGCATGTCTGAATTATGCCATGGAGGACTACAAAGAAAAAGGAAGAAAATCACTGATTGCCTGTGGTCTGGAAAAGAAAATGAATGATTACGTGTGGCAGCTGTCCGGAGGACAAAAGCATCTTCTGGCATTGGCAGGAGTGGCAGCACTTAGTCCGGATGTGCTGATTCTGGATGAACCCATAGCACAGCTTGATCCGGCTCATGCAGGAACAATTTACAATACATTAAAAGAATTAAATGAGAAATACCATAAGACCATTATTGTAATAGAACACCATACGGAATATATTGCAGAATACTGTAAGCATGTGCTCCTGTTAAAAGACGGCAGTGTGGCATGGAAACTCCCTGCAAAAGAAGCCATGCGTCAGGTAAAAGAACTGGAAGAGTGTAATATTTTCCCGCCACAGGTAACAATAGCTGCAAATCAAATGGTGTCAGATGGTCTTTTGCCAAAGGATATTACACTTCCGGTTGATGTAGAGGAGGGAAAAACAGTATTTCAAAGATTCCTCAGGAAAAAAATACAAAACAGGCCCATATCCGGTTATCAGGCAAAGGGAAAGAAACTGGTGGAATTTCAAAATGTTACCGTGAAATATCGTTCTGTCAAAGGGGAATCTCCTAAGATTTTTGACCATTTTCATTTGGAAATCAAAGAGGGAGAAAAAATTGCACTCATTGGTTCTAATGGTGCGGGAAAGTCCACAATGCTGAAATTGATGATGGGATTGATTCATCCGGAGGAAGGACGTGTGGAGGTGGATGGAAAGCTGACCAGGGATATGTCAAAAGAAGAACTGGGACGTACCATTTCCATGGTATATCAGAATCCGGAAGAAATGTTTATCAAAGATTCTATTCGCGGAGATATTGAGTATGCAATGAAGGTGCGGAACATACCGGAATATGAGAAACGTACCGATGAATTGTTAGAAATGTTCCGTTTGACTGAGCTGGCAGACAGAGATGGAAGATTATTATCTGGAGGACAGATGAGAAGAGCATCCCTTGCGATTGGAATTGCATTAAATCCCAAAATGCTTCTTTTGGATGAACCGACTGCCAATCTTGATATTGCAACGAGAAGAGAAATCATGAAGACATTGCAGATGTTAAAGGGAATTACGGATACGGTTGTCATTGCAACCCATGATATGCAGTTGGTCTGTGACTGGGCAGAGAGAATTATTGTGTTGTCCGGAGGATATGTCATTGCCGATGGCACAAAAGAAACCGTGTTTGCAGATATGTATGTGCGACAACAAGTGGGAATCAAGCCGCCGGAAATTTATGAGATGGGACGAGAACTTGGAATTATCAATCCATGCTTTACCATTCCGGATTTTATCGATTATTTTAGAGGTGACAGTGTATGCATAAATTAACAGAAAATATTTTAGATAAACTATCCATTGACTATTTGCGTAATCAGGTGTTAAAAAATGCCTACGGTAATGATGATACTGTCATTGCACAGCTGGATCCCCGTATGTTACTGATATGGTATTTATTCTTTGGTCTGGTTCCGTGGTTTTTAAACGATGTTGTATTATTGCTGTGTTTGTTTTTGTTTGTTGTTATGACCACAAAGTTAGCCAGAATTGCACCGTTGGTATTGTTTTTATTTTGTATCGGTGTGTTTTCCCAGACCGGATATTTGTTTGTGGTGGCACTCTTTTTCGGCGGTGACAGCAGTACCATTGCCCCACTGCTTGTGATGACATTGAAGGTTGCAGTGGTGTCCCTGGCATCAATTACTGTTTTTTCCGGGTTAGATCCTGACAGGCTGGCCAATGGCATGCTCTGGTTTGGATGTCCGGATCAGTTCTCCTTCAGTATTTCTTTTGCGTATCGTATTTTACCGGTATTGATGGAAGAATTTCAGAATATTCTTCTTTCTTACAGACTTCGTGGAAATCCACCGGAAAAGAAAAGTTTTTTTGGAAAAATAAAATATCTGTGTTATCAGATTAAGATGATTATTCAGTCATTTTATCCACTGATGTTAAATACGGCAAAGCGTTCCAGAACTACGGTGGAAGCATTGGAAATCAAGGGGTATCGTTATGCGGCAAAGAATCCGGCAGTAAAGAAGATGAAGCTCTCTATGCTGAAGGTGACAAGGAACGATTATATATTTGCAGGAGTATCCATTTGTTGGGTATGCATCAGTTTTGTGGCATCCCATTTGGTATCCGGTTTATAAAATAGAAATGGAAAGGAAGAACAACGGTGAAAATAGATTTTCATACACATGGAAAACTGGCAAAGAAATTGCCATTTTCCCCCGTATATACAGACTGGCTGTTTCGTGAAGCGAGCAAATCCGGACTGGATGCATTGTGTCTGACCGAGCATTTTAATACACTGGGATTTGAGGAAGTGTATGGTTATATTGCAGAGAATTATGGAAAACAGGGCGATTGTTTCGTGACCGATGACAAATTTTGTATTTTCCCCGGTATGGAAGTGGATATTGCGGAAGGAGGGCATACATTGGTCATTGGACCTATGGATTGCATTCTGGAGATGAATCGAAGATTGGAACCAAATAAAGAAAAAGGTCATTTTCTCTCCATGGAAGCATGGTCTGATATGGCAGGAGAGTATCCGGTTCTTTTTGGAGCTGCCCATCCGTACCGCATGGGCGGAAATATTCCAAGTCTTCCGAAAGACCTGTTGGACAGATTTGATTTTCTTGATTTAAATGGAAAAGACCTGGCGAAAGATTATGGAGGTACATGGAAGCGTATGAGGGAATTGTCCGGGAAATTGGAAAAGCCGCTGGTAACCGGGAGCGATACCCATCAGGCGTTTCAGTATGGCTGTGTTTGGAACGAATTTGAAAAATCTTTCTATCATGTGTCGGAACTGAAAGAAGAGATGAAAAAGGGAGATTATACCATTCAGTCATCCAACAGCCTGAAATTACAGGTGGAAGCAGCAGGAGGATTAAAGCGTTCCCTGAAGGAAATACATGCGCTTGGAGGAGATTATGTATCGGTGCTGTTAAAGGGAGCAGAAATATAAGAAAGAGGGTTGTCTTTGACAACCCTCTTTATCGCGGAATATCAGATTTGTATTGTTCTTTTAGCTGATAGAGACGCTCCAGGCAATCCTTGGAAGAATTTCCCATCTTAGATGCCGTCAGTACAACCAGCGCATCCAAAAGTGCAGCAGGAGCTGCCATGGAGTGGTATTCTGTTGGTTCACCCCGGTAAACATAGAGTGGAATGAAATCTTCTTCCGAGTAGTTCTGAGATTGATAAAGACGGCTGCTGAAGAAAATGATTTTGTAATGTATTTGTTTTTGGTAGTCCAGAATCACCTGAGCTTCTCTTGGAGTTTTCTGAAAACCAAATAAAATAACAAGATCTTCATTGGTAAAAAAATTCATATATTCAAATAATTCAGAACTTCCACAGGGAAGAAGGGTAATGGAAAAACCAAATCTGGCAAGGCGGAATTTCAGTAATTGAGCCATGGACAGGGCAGCACCTTTTGCAAAGAGGTAGATATGTCTGGCAGAAAGAATGGCAGATACAGCCTGTTCTATGGAGTCCTCATCCAGAAATGAGATGGTTTTATCAATGCAAAGCTGCTGATAGCGCAGCATTTCTTCCAGTGTGGAACCGGAATTTTGTATGATGGTGGATGTTAATTTGTGGGCAGGGGAGTTACTTTCCGCCTGATGAAGAAGCACTGCGTTTTTTAATTCTTTAAAATCTTTGTAACCGCAATGTCTTGCAAACCGGGAAATGGTAGGCTCAGAACTGCCGATTTTCTTTGCCAGTTCACCAATGGATATATGAATAAAAGAAGTTGGATTTTCAATAATATAGTTAATCAATTTATGTTCTGTTTTGGTAAAATTCGTTTTGTTGCGGATAAAGTAAATATCAGTCATAATGAATCGGTATCCTTTCTTATTACAGAATATGTATTATAGTATCATAAGAAAGGAAAAATAGACAATTAATTATGTAAAATTTTTATAAAATTCAGGAGGGATTTCTCATGAAAAAAATAGAGTTGCATTTTCATACAGATGAATCAAGTCCCTGTGGTAAAATAAAAGCATCACAGGGAATACAGATGTTTCGTGAAAAAGGATATGATGCAGTGGTGATTACAGACCATTTCAGCAAATCAGTGCTTGGAGGACCGGAAGACCATCCTTGGACGGAAGTAAAGGAAACATTTCTGACCGGGTATCGGAATGCAAAAGAAGCATCGGTGCAGATGGGGGGAATCCGGGTTTTTCTGGGAATGGAAATTCGTTTTCCCTGTGATAACAATGACTATTTGGTTTATGGAATGGATGAGGAATTTTTTGAACGTTATCCATGGCTTTATATGGAAGATTTAAAGAAAATGAGAGAGGTGGCTGATAAGGAAGGTCTGGCACTGGTTCAGGCTCATCCATTTCGTAAGGGATGTTTTCCGGGAGATGTGAAATTACTGCATGGTATAGAGGTTTATAATGGTAATCCAAGACATGATTCCCATAACAGTCAGGCATTGGAATTGGCAGAAACCTATCATCTGGTTCAGACGGTTGGCTCGGATTTTCACCGGGCAGAGGATTTGGGAGATGTCTATGGGGAACTGGAGAAAATGCCTGCGACAGGACAGGAGCTGGCACAAATGATTCTGGAGGGAAAGATATTCATCCATTACGAAAAATATTTTGGATAGAAAAATCAGTTTGCTTTACAATTATCCAAAAAAATGATACAATAACCATTATTGAAAAAAGGAGAGTGAATTTATTTATGGAAGGAGATCCGCAAGGGACATCCTTGGTATTACAGTTATTACTGATTGTATTTCTGACATTAATCAATGCTTATTTTGCAGCCAGTGAAATGGCTATTGTATCCGTAAACAGAACAAGAATCCAACGAATGGTGAAGGAAGGAAATAAGAAAGCAAAATTAGTAGAGCAGTTATTAAATGAACCGACTGCTTTTCTGTCGACCATTCAGGTAGCGATTACACTGGCCGGATTCTTTAATTCAGCAAGTGCAGCTACCGGTATTTCAAAGAAATTTGCAGGGGTATTGGAACAGTGGGCGATTCCATATGGCGATACCATTGCCATGGTTGTGATTACCATTTTATTATCATTCGTTACATTGATTTTTGGCGAATTAGTACCGAAGAGAATTGCATTGCAGAATGCGGAGAAATATAGTATGTTCTGTGTTCGTCCGATTATCTGTATCAGTAAGGTGGCATCACCATTTATCAAGGTACTTTCCTGGTCTACCAAAATGGTATTGAAATTGTTTGGTATGCATGATGAGAATGTGGAAGAATGTCTGTCCAGAGAAGAAATACGTTCTATGGTAAATAGCGGACAGGAGAATGGAGTATTCAATGCAACTGAGACAGAAATGATTAATAATCTTTTTGAATTTGATGATATTCAGGCGGATGAGATTATGACTCCAAGAAGAGATGTGTTCTGCATCGATGTGAACGAGCCTTTACAGGAGAATTTAGAAGAACTGATGGAAATGCGTTATACCAGAATTCCTGTATACGATGATATAACAGACAATATTGTGGGTATACTGAATATGAAGGATTTTATGGTAGAAGCCCATAAAAAAAAGTATCAGTTTGACCAGATCAAACTAAGAACTATTTTGCGGAAACCCTTCTTTGTCCCGGAAAATAAAAAAGTGGACAGGCTGTTTAAAGAAATGCAGAAGACCCAGCAGCATATTGCAATCCTCATTGATGAATATGGTGGTTTCTCAGGAATCGTTACGATGGAAGATTTGATTGAGGAAATCACAGGTGAAATCGAAGATGAGTATGATGAGGTGGAGGCGCCTGATATCCATAAAATAGATGATCATACCTATATTTTGGATGGTGCTGTCTTAGTGGATGACTTAAATGCAAAACTGGCACTTCATATCGACAATGAAGAATTTGATACCTTATCCGGTTTCTTAGTCGGACAGATGGGACAAATTCCGGAAGATGATACACAGCCTACTGTGAATTATAAAAATCTCATCTTTGATGTGGTAAGAGTCAAAGATAAACGAATTGAGATTGTCAGACTGAAAATAACATAAGACGAGGTGAGGACAATGGCGGGTAAAAAAAAAGAGCCTCTTGCGAAAAGTTTCGGGTATGCATTTGCCGGTATTTTTACCGGTATTACAAAAGAACGAAATATGAAAATACATCTGATAGCAGCGATTCTGGTAGTAGCAGCCGGATTTCTGTTGCAAATATCAATCACTGAGTGGTGCGTCTGCCTGATATTATTTGGTCTGGTTATGGCGCTGGAACTTGTGAATACTGCGGTGGAAGCAGTGGTGGATCTGGTGACAGAAGAGAGAAAGCCACTGGCGAAAATTGCAAAAGATACTGCAGCCGGAGCTGTTCTGATTGCAGCAATAATGGCGGCAATGATAGGATGTATGATATTTCTCCCTAAGATTATAGCATTGTGGTAAGGGAGAGCAGAAAGGAGATTGTAGTATGGATCATTTGGGAGAAAACTTAAAGAAGGTATTGCTGGCAGGAATTGGCGTAGTAGCCACTACTGCGGAGAAATCGAAGGAACTTTTGGATGAAATGGTGGAAAAAGGGGAACTGACTGTAGAACAGGCAAAGACTCTGAACCAGGAACTGAAACACACGATAAAAAAGACAGTGAAAGAAAATAACGATGGAGAAGGCTGAGTACCGAACAAGATTAAAAGAAATGACGGCGGTTTTCCGCCGTCATGAAATTATGAAGGGCATAACACCGAAAAAAGTGCGCCTGATTTTGGAAGATTTAGGTCCTACTTACATAAAGATTGGGCAGATTATGTCCACTCGATCTGACATATTGCCGAAACAGTATTGTGATGAACTGCTGAACCTTTGTTCCAATGTGGCACCCATGACTTTTCACGAGGTGGAAGAAGCAATCCGGGAATCCTATGGGTATTCATGGAAGGAAGTATTTTCCTGGATTGAGGAGAAACCACTGGGGTCTGCATCCATCGCACAAGTACACTATGCATCCCTGAAGACAGGGGAGAAAGTAGTTGTGAAAGTCCAGCGAAGAGGTGTTTATGAGGTGATGGAACAGGATATCGCCCTGCTTCGCAAGCTTATAAAATGGATGCCGCCCATGAAAATTAAGGGAATGGTAGATTTTGACATGGTGCTGGGGGAACTCTGGACTGTGGCTCAGGAAGAATTGAATTTTCAGACAGAGGCTTCTAATATGGAAGAATTTGCAAGGAAAAACGAAGATGTGGAATTCTGTGCAACTCCGCATCTTTATAGACAGTATACCACCAGCAAGGTACTTGTCATGGAATATATTGATGGCTTTTCTGTGGACGATAAAAAGAATCTTCTGGCCAATGGCTATGATTTGCATGAAATTGGAAGTAAACTGGTAAATCATTATATGAAACAGGTGATGGAAGATGGATTTTTTCACGGAGATCCTCATCCCGGCAATGTAAAAATTCGGGAAGGAAAGATTGTCTGGATTGATATGGGCATGATGGGAAGACTCACGGAACATGACAGACAGGCTGTGGAGAAGGCTGTTAAGGGAATCGCCATTAACGATATCGATATGGTGCAGGAAGCGGTGCTTCAAATTGGAGAATTCAAAGGAAAGCCAGATTATGCCAGACTTCGCAAAGATATCAGTACGTTTCTTGAAAAATACGGAACCGTGGATATGGGAAAAATCGAAATCGTGAAGGTGGTTCAGGATCTGATGAATATTATGAGGGAGAGTCAGATTTCCATGCCTGCAGGACTGACTATGCTGGTGCGGGGACTTGCTCATATGGAAGGAGTACTTGCAGATATCAGCCCTGAGATAAATATTGTAGAAATTGCAGTTGCCAGAGTGCGGGGAAGCTTTTTTGAAAAAAATAGCTTAAAAAAGATGTTAAAGGCAGATGGGAAGAGACTTTACAAATCCATCCATAAGGCAGTGGATATTCCAATCTTACTGGCAGAACTTCTGCGGGGATATACAAAGGGCGACACCAGAATGCATCTGGACCTTCATGTATCCAAAGACCTTTCCAGACTGTTGGCGAGATTGATTCGAAACATCGTGCTGGGCCTCTGGGTGATGGCATTGTTAATCAGTTCCAGTATTATCTGTACTACCAATATGACACCAACATTTTGCGGAATTCCTGCATTGGGAGCTTTTGGCTATTTTATGGCCGTAGCGATTATGGTATATGTATTTTTGAGACACATATTTTCCAAAAAATAGAAGGGAAACTATAGGTTTACATATGGAAATGAATGTACTATAATAAAATAAAAGAGGTATAGGAAGAGCAAGGAAAGGAGGTACATATGGATTTAACAATGAGCATCGCAGCCCTGTCTACCAATATGCATATGGCACAATTACAGCAGGATGTGGGATGTGCTGTATTAGATAATTCTCTGGAGAATTTGGAAATTATGGGTCAGGGAATGATTAAGATGATAGAATCTTCTGTTACACCTGAGTTGGGACAGAATATTGATTTGTATCTTTAAGGAAGAGAAAGAGTCCGGATGTTATGAAACACCCGGCTTTTTCTTTCTGAGAAAAGGAGTATTTATGTATACAGAACAGCAGCTTGCAGCCATTGCAAAAAGAGAAAATAATACGAAAAGAAATTATCTGGTGGTCAATCCTCTGCAGGGAAAACATCTTCCGGTCAGCCCTGGGAAGGCGTTGTGTATGTTTCGGGAACTGGCTTTGATATTGAAGGAGAAATACAGAGGAGACAGAATCTTAATCATCGGATTTGCGGAGACAGCCACTGCCATTGGCGCAGCATTGGCAGCAGAACTTGATTGTGATTATATGCAGACCACAAGAGAAGAAATAACAGGGGTATCTTATTTATATTTTACAGAGTCTCATAGCCATGCGATGGAACAGAAGGTGGTCCGAGAGGATCTGGAAAGGGCGCTTCTGCAGACAGACCGCATTATTTTTGCAGAAGATGAGGTGACCACAGGGAATACGATTTTAAATATCGTTCAAATCATTCGGAAAGAATTTGGAAATCGAGTGGTATTTTCGGTTGCTTCTATTTTGAATGGAATGAATCAGCAAGCAGAAGAAATTTATCGGAATGAAGAAATACCATGTCATTTTCTGGTGAAAACGAATCATGATTCCTATGGGGAAATTGCAGACCGATATCAGGGAGATGGAATCTATCATCCGGTAAACCTGCATTATGATGGCACGGTACAGGAGTGGACGATACAAAAGGGATATGCCAATGCAAGACGGCTGGTATCTGCAAAATATTATCAGCAGGCCTGTGAGTGTCTGTGGCAGGAGATAAGACAACAGTGTGATTTCAGGCAGGTACAGGATATTCTTGTTCTGGGTACAGAAGAATTTATGTATCCGGCACTTTATGTGGCAGACAAGTTAGAGCAGGAGGGGAAGTCGGTGAAATTTCATGCAACCACCAGAAGTCCCATCGCAGTCAGTACAGAGGCGGCATATCCCCTTCATGAGCGCTTTGAACTGCGTAGTTTTTACGACAGGGACAGAATTACTTATGTGTACGAACTGCGTGCATATGATTCTGTGCTTGTGATTACCGACGCCGGGGAACAGGAAGAGGGGGAACGGACGCTCTTAGCTGCATTACAGGAGGCGGGCAACAAGAATGTGACAGTGATTAGGTGGTGGGAGAGATGAGAAGTTCCTACAAAGAAGAAGATGTGATACTATTGCTGAAGGATATTACCGGCATGGTACAGCCCCAATCTACAGAAGAACGGGAAAAATCAATTCAGTCCGGGAAACATTACAGTGAGATGCTTCCCATTGAATATGTACCATCCGAAAAATATATGGAAGCTTACCGGGAGGCATTGAAGCATTATGCAGGCCAGACGGCAAATGCGGTGGGAGTTCTGGCTGATAAGATTATGGCACGGAGAAAAGATGTGGTACTGGTTTCCCTTGCCAGAGCCGGGATTCCGGTGGGAATTTTGCTAAAGCATTATATGCAATGGAAATATCATGTAAATCCCATACACTATGGAATCTCCATTATCCGTGGAAAAGGCATCGATGAAAATGCAATGAAATATATTTTGAGACATCATTCACCGGAACAAATTCTGTTTGTAGATGGATGGATTGGGAAAGGTGCCATTCTGGGAGAATTGCAAAAGAATATGATAAACTATCCGGGAGTGTCTGCAGAATTGGCAGTTCTTGCAGATCCGGCAGGAATCACAGAGTTGTGCGGAACCCATGAAGATATTCTGATTCCCAATTCTTGTTTAAACAGTACTGTTTCCGGTCTGATTAGCCGTACGTTCCTGCGGGATGATATCATTGGAAAAGAGGATTTTCATGGCGCTGTTTATTATGATGAACTGAGAGAGGCCGATTTGTCCTATCCATTTATCCATTACATTGAAAGGGAATTCCGTATGGAAAACAAAATATCTTCGATTATTTTCCGGGATAAGGGCATTGATGAAGTGAAAAGAATTGCAGAGAATTATGGCATTGACGATATCAATCTGATAAAGCCTGGAATCGGAGAAACCACCAGAGTATTGTTGAGACGAATGCCCTGGAAAATATTAATGGGGACGGAGTTTGAACATGACCCTTCTCTGGAACATATCCGCAGACTGGCAAAAGAAAAAAATGTTGCAGTGGAACTTTATCCACTACAACATTACAGGTGCTGCGGTATCATCAGAAAACTGGCAGATGCTTAAGAATCAGAGACGCCATAGGCTTCTGACAGGTATAAAATTTTCTGTGCCCAGTGGCTGTGGGTATTATATTCATTCATGCGTGCTCCCTCCACATTTCCGTGGACAAGGGAGTGCGAAGATGGGTTCCAGTTTAGAATGGCACAGGCATCCTCGTAATCTTTTTTATTTACCAGATAGGCATTCCGGACAGTTTCAATCTGGTTCGGGTGAATCACGGTCTTACCTACAAATCCATTCAAGCGATCTTCTTTTAATTCCTGTTTTAATCCTTCTTCCCAGTGTTCCCCGCTATAATATTCCCATACCGGACCGGAAATAACATAATTCTGACCAAAGACAGTGATAATATCGGAGAAAATACTTGAAATCGGACCGATCTTATGAATGCTTTCATAACTGCTGCGGCGCAGGCCAAAAACATGACATAAATCATTGCCGCCCACACGGATGTTTAAAATGTTATCTTCACAATCATCCAAAGTTTCCTTTAGAGAATAAAGAAATTCATAGCGAAATCTCAAATCTGCCATGGCAGGATTTTCTAAAATCGGCATCAAATAAAGAGGCTGTTTTCTTCCAGATTGCAACCTGCTCAATTCTTCTAAGTAAAGATTCACATTTTCAGTTGAAAATTTGGGAGCGATAAAGCCGTGAATCAGTTCGCCGGCACTTCCGGAAAGATTCAGTACACGTTTCATCTGTCCGGCATTTCTAACACGTACAAAAATTTTAGGTAGAAAAAAAGAATGTTTTTCCAGAGCAGTCTGTAGTTTTTGCAGACTATGTGCAAGAATGTTTTCGGCGTCTGACACAAACCCATCTCCAATCGTATCCTCCAAACACAGAGCAAGGGAAAAATGTCTCCCAAAGGTTTCCTTTATCAAAGAATCTGCAATACTTTCTTTGTTTGCAGGACAGTATAATAAGGGCCCTACACCATAATATAAGGCGGAATTTTTCATAAAAACAGATACTCCCTTTCTTAATTAAATTTCAAATTGAAAAAAATAAATAATGTATAAATTATAGCACTGGCCGGTAAAAAATGGTAGTTAAATTTATGGGAATATGTTACAATGATAAAAAATTTGGAAAGCAAGGGATGATTATGGAACTTCAGTGGATATTACAGCCTGTACTGGGGGCAGTCATTGGCTGTTTCACAAATTATATCGCAATTAAGATGTTGTTTTGGCCTTTCCGGGAGATTCGTCTGTTTGGATGGAAACTGCCGTTTACGCCGGGGATGATTCCCAAACGGAGGAAGGATATTGCAAGAGCCGTTGGACAGGTAATCAGCAATCATCTGTTGGAAAAAGATGATATCATCAAGGTTTTGACCGATGACAGTACCGTGGAGGCGATCAGAACCGGGATTCTGAATTATCGTGTGAATGTTCCGGCGACGGAGGAAAGCGAGTCATCAGTAGGAAGTATGGTAGCAGATATTGTGCTGAAGATGAACGTAAAGAATGTGGTCACGCAGCAAATCATGAATTATGTCCAGACAAAGATGGCAGGAAATTTTATTGGCAAATTCATAGGAAAAAATATGATTCAGGAGATATCGGAACAAATTGGGGAATGGGTGGAAAGCTATCTGCAAAAGGAAGGAAGAGAAGTGATTCAGAATGCCATCAATCAGGAAATTGCAGAGATGGCAGATATGCCGGTTTCCGATATTCTTGTAAAATATGGTGTGGAGCGGGAACAGGCAGAGCGTGTGATAGACAATAAATACCGGGAAATTGTAGGAGCAAACTGCGAACAGATTTTAAATCACATTAATATTGCAGATATGGTGGAGGAGAAAATCAATGCCATGGATATCGAAGAGATGGAGAAACTGTTATTGCAGCTTATGAAAAAAGAATTAAATGCCATTGTTTATCTGGGTGCATTGATTGGTTTTGTCCTGGGTATGCTGGGATTGTTGTTTTAAGTGGAGGAGCATATGGATACAAAAGAAATAGAACGCTTTTTGAATTTATATCCTGCAGGAATAGGAAAAGGAGAATTTCTGCAGCAGAAGGGTGAATGGAACAGGATAGCAGAGGGAATTACTGAGCTGGACGATATTCTGGTACAGAAAATGTATCAGGGAGAGGGAGGATATACAAGAGTTTCAGAATTTCCTCAAATGATGGATGCAAAGGTGATTGAATTTTATCGGAAAGCAGAGGAGAAATGGGAATCTGAAAAAAGGCTGCAGATTAAATCTTCGATTCTTCCGGAGATGGAGAAACGGATAGGACAGGCAATTCCACTTATTCTGGAGCGATTTCGAAGTGTAACTTCCGGTTCCAGTGTATCCATGGAGCGAAACTTTTTGGTCAAGGTATTTTTCTGGCTGGATATGCTTGCAGGAATATTTCTGGAGAAAGGCGCCGGGAAATTGGTTTGTACCGGAATTTTGAAAAAGCAGGAAATTCTTTTCTGTGAGTTTCTTACGTTCCTTGGCATACATGTGCTGGTACTGGAGTGCGAAGGTAAGGTGCCTGTATATCCACAGAGACGTCAGCCGGTGGTGGTTCAGGTAAGGAGACCGGAGAGGGATGAACGAACCAGGAACAGTCAAAAAAAGAGAGAATTGAGCATGGAGGAACTGGCTTCTCTGGCCTCTGCCGTAGTTATGATTCATATACATGATCAAAATGGGGAAGTAATCGGAGGCGGTTCCGGAATTATGATCAGCACGGATGGATATATTCTGACCAATCATCATGTCGCCAGTGGCGGTTATAGCTATTCCGTGCGGGTGGAGAATGACGATATGGTTTACCAGGCTGAGGAAGTGATTAAATATAATCAGTTTCTGGATCTTGCAATTATCCGTATCAATAGAAGATTGCAGCCTGTTTCCTTTTATCAGGGAGAAAAACCTCTGGTGCGAGGACAGAAGGTAGTTGCAATTGGAAGTCCGTTGGGATTGTTTAATTCTGTTTCAGATGGAATTATTTCCGGTTTTCGTAACATCAGAGATGTGCATATGATACAGTTTACGGCACCTACCTCTCATGGAAGTTCAGGAGGTGCAGTGCTGAATATGTATGGAGAGGTCATCGGCATTAGCACAGCGGGATTTGATGAGGGACAAAACCTCAATCTTGCAGTGGGATATGAGGAAATCAACCAGTTTATCAGGGGATTTTATAAAAGATAGCATTTTATTAAATTATTATGATGTGCTTGAATATTAAGGAATGAAATGTTATAATACAAATACTTTTTAGAATGTTTTTGGAAGGGGAGGAAAATGGCAGTTAATAGAAGACCGCAGCTGAAAATATCATTCAATTCACCAGTGATACTGGCATTTACCCTGGTTTGTTTTATTGCATTGATACTGGGTGATTTGACGAATGGCATGACCACGAATCTGTTATTCAGCGAGTATCATTCTTCCCTGTTAGATCCATTTACATATCTGCGTTTTGTCGGGCATGTGTTTGGACATGCAGGATGGGATCATTTCATGGGAAATATCATGTTGATTTTGATTGTTGGTCCGCTTTTGGAAGAAAAATACGGTTCCGGAAATATGATTGCGGTTATTTTCTTTACTGCGGTTATTACGGGAGTTGCGAATTATATTTTATTTCCGCAGACACAGATGCTTGGAGCCAGTGGGGTGGTATTTGCATTGATTCTTTTATCTTCGATTACCCGAATGAGTGATGGAAGCATTCCACTTACCTTTATACTGGTGGCAGTGATTTATATTGGGCAGCAGATATATGATGGTATTTTTATCAGAGATAATATAGCAAATCTCAGCCATATTATCGGCGGAATTACAGGGGCTGCATTGGGATTTGCCATGAATGGCAGAGGAAGGCACAGACATTAATATAAGGCAGGATAGAAAATATGAAACATAAAGCACTTCAAAGATTAGATGAATATTTTACCGAATTGAACAGTCGTCGGGAGAAGTGTGTCTTTTTTTACCGGATTTTTTCATATGATGAAGAGGTCCGGAATTTTATTATCCGGTATTATGAGGAAGCAAGAAGAACAGGAGTCGTGATAGAAGGAAAGATTCCAAATCCGGATGAGAAAAATCTTGCTTATTATAATGAAATGATGGGAATGGAATTCCACATGGATGTGAGATGGATGCAGGCAAGCCTCAAACGGTGGCTTCCAAGGATGACAGATTATCAGTGTCAGGTGGTAGCAGAGGCTGTTTATGACGTACTGATTGCCATGCACCGCGAAGGAAAAACAGAAAATATGCTGAAGAATGCTTACATAAAGTTTATGTGCTGGCTATATTATAAATTTGAACGTGTGACAAACCGGTTGGGTGAAAGTAAAATTCCGAAGATTTTGTATGAAGGAAATATCAGTAATTATGAATTAAAGCTGATTTCCATTCTGGCCCATGCCGGGTGTGATGTAGTACTTTTGGAGTATCAGGGAGACAGTGAGTACCTGAAACTGGATCCGAAGTCAGAAATCTCCCTGCCCTATGAAGGAGGTCAGAAGGGATTCCCGGAAGGATTCCATCTGGCAGGAATTCGAAAGGAAATGGAAGAACAGCAGAATTTACAGAGATTGTATGGCCCTTCACCACAGATTCATCCATGTACCAATGCCTGGTTGGAAGGCAGAGGACTGGAAGAGATTTTGAAACCGGCACAGACAAGAGGGGCGGAGAAAGAATTTTTTTATAATGCATTTATGCGGATTATCGGCGTACCGGATAAATTGACTTATTTAAATGAGTTATATCAATTCCAGCATGAGTTAAAAACGGCCGGGAGAAAATTTGTGATTGTGGAAGGGGAGATTATGGCGCCTTCCATGGAGGAAATCAATGCCATTCGCAGGAATAACTATAAGAATCGGGATCAGATGCTGATGGATTTGTCTGCGAATATTCGAATTGCAGAAGGAGAACAGCTGCAAAGACTGATGATTAAAAGCTTCATTGATGTGCTGGCAGAGGCGGAGAAAGAGCCGGGCATGAATTTAAACAAATTGATGAATAAGGCTGTGTATCTGCTTTGTTGGATGAAACGATATGAGGGAGCGTTATTTGCCGGATGGAAATATCCGCAAATCAGCTGCTTTATTCACCTGGGAGGGTGTAAGAATGAAAATGAAGCAATGTTTCTGAAGTTTTTATCCGCATTGCCGGTGGATGTACTGATTTTGATGCCGGACTTGAATGACACCTGCTGTCTGCAAGACAAATGGCTGTATGAGAAACATGAAACAGAAAGTCTTGTTGTTTCCAAGTTCCCAAGAGAGAATACGGATATTCAAATGGGAACGGCGGCATATCATGCAGAGAGAGAACTGGATACTCTGATGTACCAGGATTCCGGAGTATATCGTAATCAGCAGTATTCCCAGGCTGTATCGGTGACTTTGCAGACGATATATGAAGAAATAGAGATTTTGTGGGACCAGGAATTGAAATACAGACCGAATTTCAGCATAACCGGTGATGTGGTAAATATTCCGGTGATTTTTGCAAAGGTATCGGGAGTGAAGGAAGGTAAGACAGCCCAGTACTGGGAACAGATTCGTACGCTGGTGACGGAAGATACTTATTTAGTGACGAAAGCTCCATTTTTGTCCGGTACGGATGAGAATCCGGTGAAGCCATATGTGACAGAATTTTATAAGAATGGAAGACTGATGAAAGAAACCATTAAGAGACATAGGGCATATCAGTACGGATATCTGAGAGAGGAAGTTCAGAATCATATTTTGGATAAACTGGACTTGTTGATTCAGCAGAAAACCATTGAAGGAACCTTTCAGAATGGAACGGAATATACCATAGTGGCAACGGTTTTGAATCTTCCAAAAGAAATATTACGTCTCATACAGAAGTTTGATTTTACAAAGAAGAATCCAAAGCTGATTTATATTAATACAAAAGAACAGATGATATCGCTGGAGGACAGCATCCTTGCAGCATTCCTGAATCTTGCAGGATTTGACGTGGTATTTTTTGTTCCTACCGGTTATCAGAATGTGGAGACTCATTTCCGGAAAAACGTTCTGATTGAGCATCAGGCAGGGGAGTATGTTTATGATTTGACAGTACCGGACTTACGGTCATCAAATACATTCCAGTCATGGAGAAAAAAAATGTTTAGAAGATGAAATGCAGGGCAAAGATTTAAGAGAAATGGAGGAACCATATGGGATTAGATTTTAGCAAAACAGTAACGGCACAGACATCAGCAGTACCGGCAGTACAGGAGCCGGAAGTGGTGCAGCAATATGATATTGTGGCAGACAGACAGCAGATGAATACGGAATTGACCAATTCGTCGGAGGTTGACGCACTGGTCAGTCAGATAGAAGTACATAATCTGGATACCATCGTATCTTTTGGTGCAGAGGCAGCGGAAGAGATTTCCAAATGCTCCGATGTGGTATTAAATAGCATGAATATGTCTCAGCTGGATGATTCCAGCGAGATGCTGAATACATTGGCTAAAATTATGTCGAAATTTGATATTGATGAAATTAAGGAGAATCCGGGATTTTTGGGGAAACTCTTTGGAAATATGAGAAAGCAGCTGGATAAGATATTAGCCAAGTACCATACCATGGGAGAAGAAGTGGATAAGATTTACGTACAGTTGAAACAGTACGAATCGGAAATCAAACAGTCCAATCGGAAACTGGAGGATATGTTTCAGTCCAATGTGAATTATTATCATCAGCTGGTGAAGTATATTCTGGCAGGAGAACAGGGATGCCGCGAGATTGAAGCATACATTGCCCAGAGACAGGCAGATATGGAGGCCAGCGGAGACAATTCCATTCAGTTTGAAATCCAGTCCTTAAATCAGGCTCTTATGATGCTGGAGCAGCGTACTCAGGATCTGAGAACAGCAGAAAGTGTGGCAATGCAGTCCATTCCTATGCTCAAGACCATGGAATATAGCAATATGAATCTGGTTCGAAAGATTAATTCAGCATTTATCGTTACATTGCCGGTATTTAAACAGGCACTGGCACAGGCAATTATGTTAAAACGACAGAAGATTCAGGCAGAAGCGATGTCTGCATTGGATGAGAAAACAAATGAAATGCTGATTAAAAATGCACAGAATACCGTGGAACAGTCAAAGATGACAGCAAGGCTGGCATCCGGAAGTTCTATTAAGATAGAGACACTGGAAACAACATGGAAGACGATTGTCAACGGTATTGAGGAAACCAGACAGATTCAGGCAGATGCAAAGAAAAAACGAGAGGAAGATCAGGTGAGACTGGAGAACATCAAAGCTGATTTCAATCGTCTTTATCATATGCCGGAGAAAAAATGAGCAGGAGGGAGAAAAAACTATGCCGATTAATTTAACAAAAGGTCAGAAAGTAGATTTGACAAAAGGAAATCCGGGACTGAAAAAAATTATGGTAGGACTTGGATGGGACGTAAATGTATTTGATTCCGGAGCAGATTTTGATTTGGATGCAGCAGTGTTTATGTTGGACGAGAGAGGAATTTGCCCAACCGAGAAGGAATTTGTATTCTATGGAAATTTACAGCATCCAAGTGAATCCGTAATTCATATGGGAGATAATCTTACCGGAGAGGGTGATGGGGATGATGAGCAGATTGAAGTCGATTTGACAAAAATCCCTGCCAATGTAACAAGAATTGCATTTACGGTAACGATTTATGACGCAGAGACAAGAAGACAGAATTTTGGTCAGGTGTCCAATGCCTTTATCCGTATTGTGGATGAGGCTACAAATACAGAATTAATTCGCTACGATTTAGGAGAAGATTTCTCCATTGAAACAGCTGTAGTAGTAGGCGAATTATACAAACATAATGGAGAATGGAAGTTTAATGCCATTGGAAGCGGATTCCAGGGCGGACTTGCAGCACTCTGTGGACATTATGGAATTCAGGTAGCATAAGGAGGAAAGAGATATGCCAGTAAGTTTGCAAAAAGGACAAAAAGTAAGTCTTACGAAAGGAAACCCGGGATTAACAAAAGTGGTAGTAGGACTTGGCTGGGATGTAAACCAGTTCGATACCGGTACAGCATTTGATCTGGATACTGCTGCATTCTTCTTAACAGACAGCGGAAAAGTATCAAGATCCGAAGATTTTGTCTTCTATGGAAATCTGAAACATCCAAGCGGATGTGCAGAACATATGGGAGATAACCTGACTGGAGCAGGAGATGGAGATGATGAGCAGATTAAAATTGACTTGTCACTGGTTCCGGAGAATCTGACCAGAATTGCATTTACGGTAACGATTTATGATGCAGAGACAAGAAGACAGAATTTTGGCCAGGTAAACAATGCATTCATTCGTATTTATAATGAAGCAACCGGAGAAGAGATGCTCCGCTATGATCTGGGAGAGGATTTCTCAATTGAGACAGCGGCAGTCTTCGGAGAATTGTACAAACATAACGGAGAATGGAAATTCAATGCTATCGGAAGCGGATATCAGGGCGGTTTGGCTGCACTGTGTGCAAATTATGGTGTTGATGTAGAATAAGCACAGGGAGGATGAGGAATATGTCAGTAAGTTTACAAAAAGGACAAAAAGTAAGTTTGTCAAAAGACAATGCAGGATTATCCAAAGTCATTATCGGACTTGGCTGGGATGAAGTAAAGAGAGAGAGAAAAGGATTGTTTGCACCAAAGCCACAGCCGGTTGACTGTGATGCTTCAGCCTTGGTACTGAGTAATGGAAAATTAGTAAATAAGGCAGATATCGTATATTTTGGGAATTTGAGACATCCATCGGGAACGATTCAGCATATGGGAGATAACCTGACTGGAGCAGGAGATGGGGATGATGAACAGATTATGGTAGATCTTGCCAATGTGCCGGCTGAGTTTGACCGTATTGTTCTGGTGGTTAATATCTATCAGGCCGTACAGAGAAATCAGCATTTTGGAATGATTCAGAATGCATTTATCCGTATTGTAGATGCCAGAAATAACACAGAAGTGTGCAGATACAATCTGACTGAGGATTATTCAGGCATGACAGCTATGATCTTCGGTGAAGTGTACAGACATAACGGTGAATGGAAATTCAATGCCATTGGACAGGGAACAAATGACCCGGGACTTGGCGAACTTGTAAACCGATATGTATAAATAAGTGATATGAATTAGGAGGATTACTATGAATTTTAATGGGCTAACGGACAAAGAGGTCGAAGAATCCCGGAAAAAGTATGGTTCGAACGAAATTCCTGACTCGGAACCTACCACGTTCTGGCAAGAGTTTAAGGAGACTTTCAAGGATCCGATGATTAAAATTCTGCTTGCCATTGCAGTATTGATGATTGTCATGTTCTTCTTCGGATATGCAGAGATTTATGAACCGCTCGGAACAATCATCGCTGTATTGATTGTGGCATTTGTTTCAGCAAAAACCGGTGTGGCAAGTGATACCAAATACCGGGAACTGAAAGACAGTACAAAGAAAGATCAATGTAAGGTACACCGGAATGGTGTGGTAACGGTTATCGATGTAGATGATGTAGTAGTAGGCGATAAGGTGCTGCTGCAGTCCGGTGATAAGATTCCGGCAGACGGAGTTCTGGTTTCAGGACACATGACCGTAGATAACTCTGCATTAAACGGTGAAGCCGAGGAGTGTAAGAAAACAGAAGCGGATATCAGTTTCCAGCTGGCAGATGATATCACAGGTGATACCTTTGTGGATAAACACTCTCTGTTCCGAGGAGCCGTTGTATTTGACGGTGAAGGTATCTTAGATGTAAGAAAAGTCGGACTTAAAACCATGATGGGTAAGATGGCAGAGGAAATGCAGGAAGATGAACCGGATTCTCCTCTGAAAGTAAAATTAGCCAAGCTGGCCGGTCAGATATCAAAATTAGGTTATATCGGTGCGATTGCCATTGCTGTCTTATATCTGATTTACTTTGTTGTCAATGCAGGAGGAGTTACTGAGTTCTTTGCACTGGGAGTTCCTGAAGTGATTCAGAAAGTGGTAGAAGCAGTGACGCTTGCAGTTGTAATTATTGTTTGTGCCGTTCCGGAAGGTCTGCCTCTTATGATTTCCCTGGTACTGATGCAGAATACCAGTAAGATGCTTGATCATAATGTATTGGTCAGAAAAGCAGAAGGAATTGAAACAGCAGGTTCTTTAAATATCCTGTTCAGTGATAAGACTGGTACCATCACAAAAGGAAAACTGGAAGTAGTTGAATTCTTTACCGCAGATGCCAATGTAATCCCATTAAATGAATTAAGCAAACATAGCAAAATCAAGGGGCTGGTGGATCTGGCGATTGGTAAGAATACTCAGTCCATGTTTGATGCTTCCGGTAAGGTAATTGGTGGAAATATTACTGACCAGGCCATGATGAAATTCATGGGAGCAGAGGCATTCCATGCTTTGGAGAATAACAAAGAGTGTGTTATTACCGATTCTCAGGGATTTAATTCCGCGAATAAATTCAGTCAGGCAAGAATTGCCAGCCTTGGAAAAACCTTTTATAAAGGTGCACCGGAAAGACTTCTGGCGAAAGCAACCAAGTATCTGGATGGAAATGGCGAATTAAAAACCATTGATATGGATGTTTTAAATAAGAAAATCGATGCATTGGCAGAGAAAGCCATGCGTGTACTGGCATTTGGTTATTCCGAAAAGGAGATGGTATTGGATTCCATCAATGATGATGTGGTTATCATCGGTCTTGTAGGAATTCGTGATGATGTTCGTGCTGAGGCAAAAGAAGCAATTCAGGAAGTACAGAAAGCCGGAATTCAGGTTGTTATGATTACCGGTGACCGTTTGGAGACAGCTGTAGCCATTGCAAAAGATGCAGGTTTGTTAAAGTCAGAATCAGATATGGCAATTTCCTCTGCTCAGTTAAATGAGATGAGTGATGAGGAAGTCAAGGAGATTATTCCGAGAATCCGCGTCATTGCAAGAGCACTTCCTACGGATAAATCCAGAATGGTAAGACTCTGTCAGGAACTGAACCTTGTGGTTGGTATGACCGGTGATGGTGTAAATGATTCTCCGGCCTTAAAGAGAGCAGATGTGGGCTTTGCCATGGGTAGCGGTACAGAAGCTGCCAAGGAGGCAGGTAAAATCGTTATCCTTGACGATAATTTCAAGTCCATCAAAGATGCAATCTGGTATGGAAGAACCATTTACCATAATATTCTGAAATTCTGTAAATTCCAGCTTGTTATCAATGTGGCAGCAGTGGTAGTCAGTGCAATTGCACCTTTCTTTGGAGTGGAAGAACCACTGAAGGTAACCCATTTGTTATTCGTAAACCTTGTTATGGATGGTCTTGGAGCAATTATGCTTGGTAATGAACCGGCACTGGAAAAATACATGGATGAGCCGCCAAGAAGAAGAGATGAAAGTATTGTCAGCAGAAAGATGATGACTCAGATTGTGATTATGGGTCTCTGGCTTACGGTAGTCAGCTTTATTTATCTGAAAGCACCGTTCTTCCGTAATCTCTTCGATACAGAAGAGCAGCATTTAAGTGCATACTTTGTTCTGTTTATTGCAAGTGCATTGTTCAACGGATTTAATGTTCGTGATGATGGATTTGGCATCTTCAAAGGACTGAACCAGAACCCTGGTTTCCTGAAAGTATTTTTTGCCATTCTCCTGATTCAGGCCGCGATTGTAAATGCTTCCTGGATTCCGCCATTGGAATTCATTGGTAAGATGTTTAGTTGCGTGCCGTTTGGAATCGTCGGATGGATTACGGTATATCTGCTGGCATTCACCATGATTCCGGTAGATTTAATCCGTAAATGTGTGATGAAACAGAGATAACATTATGGTTGTATTTCATTCAGATTTGGATAATACCCTGATTTATTCCTATAAAAGAGATATCGGCCCTGCGAAAAAATGTGTAGAGATTTACCAGGGCCGGGAAGTCTCTTTTATGACAGATAAAACAATGCGATTGTTAGAGCAAATTGTGAAACAGGTAGAATTTGTCCCTACTACCACAAGGATGGTGGAACAGTATGAGCGGATTCACTTTCCCACGGGAGTACCACACTATGCACTGACCTGCAATGGCGGTGTATTGCTGGTGGATGGAAAGCGGGATGATGCATGGTACCGGGAGTCGAAAGAAGTGGTATTGGATGGCAGAAGTGAAATGATTAAAGCAATCGAACTTCTCGAGGCAGATGAGAACCGGTGTCTGGATATAAGATGGATTGAAGAACTGTTTGTCTTTACCAAAAGTGAGAAACCGGAACTTACCTGTGCATATCTGAGAGAGACTCTGGATACAAATCTGGTGGATGTGATGACAACCGGAATAAAAGTATATGTGGTTCCGAAACATTTAGACAAGGGAACAGCTGTACTGCGTTTAAAAAAACGGATCCATCCGGAATATGTCATAGCAGCCGGTGACAGTCCATTTGATGTACCCATGTTAGCCGCTGCAGATCTGGCAATTCTGCCACAGACACTGGAAGAGAACTATGTGTTTGCAGGGAATAAAATTGTAATAGAAAAGGGCAGGATTTATTCGGAGGGATTGTTGGAACATTTAAATGGTATGAAATTTTGTGACAGATATTTGCTGTGAAAGAAGAATAAAACAGTAAAAGTTCCTAACATTGTATTTCTTTTAGTACCTGAGCGAAAAGACTTGATTTTCTTATCGGATGGTGTTACTATGACATTGTAAACAAGAGGCACGTCGTGAAGGTACAAAAAGGAAATATTTTGTACTGTAGCGATTGATGTATACAATGTACAATAAAAATAAGCATTTTTAAAAAACTATTTAGTGTAAGGAGGAAAAACAATGTTACAGAGAGAACAGTGGAATGGTTTTGAAGGAAGACTTTGGAAAGAAGAAATCAACGTAAGAGATTTCATCCAGAAAAACTACACACAGTACGAGGGTGATGAATCATTCCTGGAAGGACCTACAGAGGCAACAGATAAGCTCTGGGGAAGACTTCAGGAATTACAGAAAGAAGAAAGAGCTAAGGGCGGCGTCCTTGATATGGAAACAAAGGTTGTTTCCGGCCTGACAGCTTATGGTCCTGGCTACATCGATGAATCCATGAAGGATTTAGAGAAGGTAGTTGGTCTTCAGACAGATAAGCCATTGAAGAGAGCATTTATGCCATATGGTGGTATCAAGATGGCAGAAGAATCTTGCAAAAACTATGGATATGAACCAGATCCTGAACTGCACAAGATTTTCACAGAATATCATAAGACACATAACCAGGGTGTATTTGATGCTTACACACCAGAGATGAGAAAGGCTCGTCACAGCCATATCATCACAGGTCTTCCGGACACATATGGTCGTGGACGTATCGTAGGCGATTACAGAAGAGTTGCTCTTTACGGTATTGATTATTTGATGGAACAGAAAGCAAAAGACTTTGCTAACTGTGGAGATGGCGTTATGACAGATGATATCATCCGTCAGAGAGAAGAAATCACAGAGCAGTACAGAGCATTAGCTGGTATGAAGAAAATGGCAGAAATCTACGGATATGATATTTCACAGCCTGCTAAGGATGCAAAAGAAGCTTGCCAGTGGTTATACTTCGGATACCTTGCAGCAGTTAAGACACAGAATGGTGCTGCTATGTCCGTAGGACGTGTATCTACATTCCTTGATATCTATATTCAGAGAGATTTAGAAAACGGAACATTAACAGAGAAAGAAGCTCAGGAATTAATTGACCACATGGTTATGAAGTTCAGAATGGTGAAGTTCGCAAGAATTACATCTTACAACGAATTATTCTCAGGTGACCCTACATGGGCTACTCTGGAAGTTGGTGGTATCGGTGTTGACGGACGTCACATGGTTACAAAGAATGACTTCAGATTCCTGCACACATTGGAGAACATGGGACCTTCACCGGAACCAAACCTTACAGTATTATATTCTTCTGCATTACCGGAAAACTTCAAGAAGTATGCTGCTAAGATTTCTATTAACACAAGTTCTATCCAGTATGAGAACGATGATGTTATGAAGCCGGTATGGGGCGATGATTATTCTATCTGCTGCTGCGTATCTGCAACTCAGACAGGTAAGGAAATGCAGTTCTTTGGAGCCAGAGCAAACCTCGCTAAATGTCTCCTTTACGCAATCAATGGTGGTGTGGATGAAAAGTCTGGAGAGCAGGTAGGACCTGACTTTAAGGCTATTACATCTGAATACCTTGATTATGATGAAGTAATTAAGAAATTTGATGTTATGATGGATTGGTTAGCAGGACTTTATGTAAACGTTCTGAACCTGATTCAGTATATGCATGACAAATATTACTATGAAGCAGCTGAGATGGCTCTGATTGATACAGATGTAAGACGTACATTTGCTACAGGTATTGCAGGATTCTCACATGTAGTAGACTCCTTAAGTGCAATCAAGTATGCTAAGGTTAAGACTGTACGTAACGAAGCTGGTATCGTAGTAGATTACGAAACAGAGGGAGATTTCCCTAGATATGGTAATGACGATGACAGAGCAGATGAAATCGCAGTATGGCTCTTAGGATCATTCCTTGAGAAGATTAAGAGAAGACATACTTACAGAAATTCAGAAGCTACAACATCTATCCTTACAATTACATCTAATGTAGTATATGGTAAGTATACAGGTGCAATGCCTGATGGACGTAAGGCATGGACTCCACTTGCTCCAGGTGCAAACCCAAGCTACGGTGCAGAACAGAATGGTTTAGTTGCTTCCCTGAATTCACTTACTAAGCTTCCATATGAATGGGCACTGGATGGTATCTCCAATACTCAGTCCATGAATCCGGATGCATTAGGACATGATGAAGCAGAAAGAATCACAAACCTTGTAAACGTTATGGATGGATACTTCGATCAGGGTGCTCATCACCTTAACGTAAACGTATTTGGCAAAGAAAAATTAATCGATGCTATGGAACATCCTGAAAAACCAGAATATGCGAACTTTACTATTCGTGTATCAGGTTATGCAGTTAAGTTCATTGACCTTACTAAGGAACAGCAGTTGGATGTAATTTCAAGAACATTCCATGATCACAGATAATTTGATGCAATAAGCACATAATACTGGCAGGCAGAGTATTTGCAAAGATATTTTGCCTGCCATTTTTAAACCTTGTAAATAGGTTGTACCGGAAGGAGATTGCGATGGAAGAAAAGAAAAAAGAAGTGATGGGTGTCATTCATTCCGTGGAAAGTTTTGGTTCCGTGGATGGGCCGGGATTGAGATATATCTTTTTCTTAAAAGGATGTAATATGAGATGTCAATATTGTCACAATCCGGATACATGGGCAAAGGGCGGCGGCGAACGTATGACCCCGCAGGAGGCATTTGATAAAGCATACCATTACAAACCATATTGGAGAGATACCGGAGGCATCACAGTCAGTGGCGGTGAGGCATTGCTTCAGCCGGAATTTGTGGCAGATTTATTTGAAATCGCAAAGAAAAAGAATGTTCATACCTGTCTGGATACATCAGGAAGTCCGTTTACCATGGAAGAGCCGTTTATCAGTAAATTTCAAAAACTGATGAAATATACGGACTTATTTTTGTTGGATATCAAGGAAATAGATGATGAGAAACATCGGAAACTGACAGGATGTACGAATGAAAATATTCTGGAACTGGCAAAATATCTCTCGGACAATGGAAAAGATATGTGGATTCGCCATGTTTTGGTTCCAGGCGTCACGGATGCGGAAGAAGATTTAAAGAAACTGGCAGAATTTGTAAAAACATTAAAGACAGTAAAGAGATTTGAAGTTCTTCCATATCATACGCTGGGTGTATTCAAGTGGGAAGAACTGGGATTAGACTACCAGTTAAAGGATGTAAATCCACCAACCAAAGAAGAAATTGCAAGAGCAAATGAAATCCTGGGTACTGCGGAGTATACAGGATATCTGGAAAAAAAATAGTAAAATACAAGAGAAAAACAGATATTTTTGTAAAATTTTCAAAAATATCTGTTTTTTTCTTGCTGACTTTTTCAGATTCGGTTAAAATAGAAGATGGCAACTTTTTATTTCAAATGAAAGGAAGGGATCTATGAATTTCTATATCTTGTTATTTTCTATTATCGTTATACTATGTGTTGTGTGTAACAAAATATCAAATAAGCTGGGAGTGCCGGTGTTATTAGTATTTCTTGCACTGGGTATGTTTTTTGGATCAGACGGAGTGATTAAAATCCCATTTGATAATTTCAAGCTTGCGGAACAGCTTTGCTCCGTTGCGTTAATTTTTATTATGTTTTATGGTGGATTTGGAACAAAATGGCAGGCAGCCAAACCGGTGGCATTGAAAGCACTTCTGCTTTCTACCGTAGGGGTAGTTATGACAGCGGGACTGACAGGACTGTTCTGTTATTATGTACTGGGAATGAATTTGCTGGAAAGTCTGTTAATTGGTTCGTTAATTAGTTCTACAGACGCAGCATCTGTGTTTTCTATTCTTCGTTCCAAACGATTGAGTTTAAAATATCATACAGCCTCTCTTTTGGAGGTAGAAAGTGGTAGTAATGATCCCTGTGCATATATGCTTACGGTCATTATGCTTGGCCTTATTTCCGGAGGCAGTATCAATGGCTGGAATATTGCATATCAGGTTTTTGCACAGATTGTCTATGGAGCTTTGATTGGAATTATCATGGCAGGAATCACAGGATTGGCTCTAAAGAGAATCAAGTTTACCACAGAGGGGTTCGATACAATTTTTGTTTTGGCTATGGTTCTGTCAGCATATGCCATTCCTTCCATTATCCAGGGAAATGGATATTTGAGTGTTTATATATTTGGAATCATACTTGGAAATATGGAATTAAATGATAAGAAATCGCTGGTAAATTTCTTTGATGGAGTTACCGGATTGATGCAGATGATACTCTTTTTTCTTCTGGGATTACTTTCGTTCCCATCTGCACTGCCGAAGGTGGTGCTTCCTGCACTGGCAGTAGCCGTTTTCCTGACATTCGTGGCAAGGCCGGTGACAGTAGGTATTCTGATGAGTCCGTTTCGCTGTCCTCTGAGACAGCAGCTGCTGGTATCCATGGCAGGACTGAGAGGTGCGGCATCGGTTGTATTTGCCATTATGACCATGACGCAGGCGCCAAATCTTGAATATGATATGTTTCACATGGTGTTCTTTATTGTTTTGTTCTCCATACTATTTCAGGGAATGCTTCTGCCACATGCAGCGAAGGCATTGGATATGATTGATGAAAATGATGATGTATTAAAGACCTTTACGGATTATACAGAGGAAGTGGATGTACGTTTCATTCAGTTCAAGGTGAAAGAAAATCATCCGTGGGAAGGAAAACAGATTCGGGACATTACTCTTCCTCCAGAAACACTGCTGGTAGAATTGCAGAAAGACCAGCAAATTATTACTCCTGACGGAAACACCGTTCTGGAAGCAGGGGACACGCTGGTACTCAGTGCAAAAGCACCGGAGTTGGTAAGCAATGTAAAATTGACAGAACTGGAACTTCAGAAAGGACATGAGTGGATTGGAAAGACGGTATCGGAGATTCATTTAAAACCGGGTAAGCTGGTGGTGATGATACAAAGAGCCGGAGATATTCTGATTCCGAATGGCGATACATTACTGCAAAAAGACGATCTTTTGGTGATGCGAACAGAATGATTGGAAAATATTTCAAATAATGTTTGTATTTTATGGATAAAAGGGTTAGAATAGAAACGGATGGACAGAAATAATGATGGAGAAGTAGAGAGGTAGAAAGATGTTTAGTCAGTTATTTGGGAATTACTTAGTGGGGCAAAATTTTATCTCAGAGCAGGAATTAGCCGATATCGTGCAAAAACAATCTGAGGAGAAACTGAAACTGGGAACGATTGCAGTTGCCAGGGGAAAACTGTCAGAAGAACAGGCAAAGGAGATTAATCATCTTCAATTTCAGATGGATAAACGGTTTGGGGATATTGCAGTGGAACAAGGTTATCTGACAGTCAGTGAAGTGGAAGAACTTCTTGCGGAGCAGGGCAGTGAATATATGAAATTTTTGCAAATTCTTGCGGAGAAAAAACAGATTTCTGTGGAATTGTGTAATGAGAAACTGGTGGAATTTCAGAAATATTGGGGATTTTCTGATAGAGAGATGTCCGCATTGCAAGAGAATGATATTGAAAACTTTGTACCGGCATTTGTCTATGCATCAAAACCTTATGTGACAGAGCTTGCATCCCTGGTAATTAGAAACCTGATTCGCTTTGTTACGGATGATTTTTATATTGGAAAAATAAAGCATGTGAATGAATGTTCCTATAAGAGCATGGTAACACAGAAATTGGCAGGGGGCCATGAGATTGTGCTTGGATTTATTGGGGAACAGGATAATCAGGGAATGGTGGCACTTGCATCTGACTTTGTAAAAATCCCGATGGATGAACAATCTCCTGATACATATGATGCAGTGAGTGAGTTTGTGAATATTTGCAATGGTCTTTTTGCAACCGATTTAAGTGTGAGAAATGTGGATTTAGATATGGAGCCGCCGTTGATTTACATGAATCAGGAGATTGATGGAGATGGATATGTGATTCCTTTGTATATCCATGGGAAAGAATTAAAGATTTTCATTGCTGTTGATAATTCTGTTCAGGGAGGTCAGGAACCTTTTGTGAGAACTTCCGTTCCGGAGGAAGGAAATGTGGAGATTAAGAGTGGAAAAGGTACTGTATTGATTGTGGATGATTCCGTGCTGATTCGTAAAATATTAAGCCATATCGTGGAGAACATGGGCTATGTTGTGGTGGCAGAAGCATCCAATGGTGCAGAAGGGGTGGAAGCATATGAGAAATATCACCCGGATGTGATTACATTGGATATTACGATGCCGGTCATGGATGGATTAGAGGCATTGAGCAAAATCATGCAAAGTGATAAGAAAGCAAAGGCCATTATCATTACTGCAGCAGGGCAGCAGTCAAAGGTCATTCAGGCATTGAAACTGGGAGCGGAAAGATTTTTAATGAAACCTTTTAATCCGGAAGAAGTAAAGAAAGCATTGGAAGAATTGATTGGTTAGAACATTTTGTGAAGGATGTTTCAAAAACAAATACCCCGGCAAGACAGAACTTGCCGGGGTATCGTTGTAAACGGGATAGAAAGGTGATTGAAATGAAGAAAATTCTACTGATTGAAGATGATATCGACTTACGGGAAGAACTGGCATGTCTCCTTAAAAGAAACGGATATGAAACTATGGAAGTGGTGGATTTTACCAATGTAGAAGAACAGATGGAGCATGCAGGTGCAGATTTGATTCTTTTGGATATTACTCTGCCTGGCATGGATGGACAAGAGCTGCTGAAGAAATTCCGAAAAAAATCTTTGGTACCGGTCATTATGGTTACCAGTAAGAATACAGAGATGGATGAAGTACTTTGTATGACCTATGGAGCAGACGATTTTATTGCAAAACCATATAATCCCATGATTTTGCTGCTCCATATTGAGGCCATATTCCGAAGAATGTCGGACAGACAGGAGCATATCCTCACTTATGGAGCATTAAAACTGGATGTGGGACGCAGCTGCCTGGAAGCCAATGGAAAAACAGTGGAACTGACAAAGAATGAAAAAAAGATTTTGTCCTATCTTTTACAGCATCAGGGAAGTATTGTATCCAGAGACGAACTGATGAGTGACCTTTGGGAGTCTGAAGAATTTGTGGATGATAATACATTAACCGTGAACATCACCCGGATTCGGAAAAAACTAGAGGAGTGCGGACAGAAAGATATCATCAGAACAAAAAGAGGAGAGGGGTATATCATAGGATGACAGTAAGAGAATTCGTCAAAGACAGGATGGCATGTTATCTGGTTTTTACAGGTGTTTTCTTGTTTTGCATTGGAATGGGAATTTTATTTCAGGCAAATACGGAATATTTGATTATGACAGGATTTGTTATGTTATTGGGCGGTGCTATCACAGAGTATTGGGAATATCATAGAAAAAATCGGTTTTATCGGGATTTGCTCAGAAAACTGGAATTACTGGATCAGAAATTTTTGATTACGGAGATGTTAGAACAGCCAGGGTTTCTGGAAGGAAAAATCTTTGAAAATGCATTATATGAGATAGATAAATCCATGAAAGAACAGATTACACAGATGGAGAATTCTGTGAGGGAATTTCAGGAATATATAGAAATGTGGATTCACGAAATCAAGATTCCGATTTCAAGCTTAATGTTAATGAACTATAATCGGAATATAGATTTTGATAAAGAAAAGAAACAGTTAGCGAAATTGAACCATTATGTGGAGCAAATTCTCTTTTATTCCAGGACAGATGCATCCTCCAAGGATTATCTATTGAAAAAGACCTGTCTGCAGGATGTGGTAAATAAAGTGTTGTTGGAACAGAAAGACATACTGATTGAAAACAGATTCCGGATTGAGAAGGAAGGATTGGATTGTTTTGTGCATACAGATTCGAAATGGCTGGAATTTATGCTGGGGCAGGTGGTAAATAACAGCGTGAAATATAAAAAGGAACAGCCATATTTGAAATTTACTGCAAGTAAGGAAGAAAACAAGATTTTGCTGACAGTAGAGGACCACGGGATAGGCATTCCGGTTTCCGATATCAATCGGGTGTTTGAGAAAACTTTTACCGGAGAAAACGGGCGAAAAGTGCAGCATTCTACCGGAATGGGACTTTTTTTGTGTAAAAAAATGTGTGATAAATTAGGGCATGAACTTTCCATTGAATCAAAGGAAAAAGAGTATACAAAAGTCTGTTTCCGATTTGGTATGAACCAATATGTGGAAGAAGTGTTAAAGTAACCTTACGAAAGTGTAAGGTTATTGTTGTCTGATTCGATGGTACTTTTCGGTAAAATGGTTTATAGTACAGACAGAATCAAGCAAAGAAAGGAGTACGGAAAATGAGTGCTGTATTAAGATTAGAAAATGTAGAAAAGTACTATGGAAATTCTTCCAATCTGACGAAAGCGGTGGATCGGATTAGTTTTTCTGTGGAAAAAGGAGAGTTTGTAGGAATAATGGGAGCCAGCGGCTCTGGAAAAACCACACTGTTGAATTGTATTTCCACCATTGATCGTGTGACGGCAGGACATATCTATGTGGGAGAGGAGGACATAACTAAGTTAAAGGGAAACAAATTAAATAAGTTCCGTCGAGAGGAACTGGGATTCATCTTTCAGGATTTTAATCTTCTGGATACTTTGACTGCGTATGAAAATATCGCACTGGCACTGTCCATTCAGAATGTGTCAGCAGCCGAGATTCCTGACAGAGTCATTCAGATGGCAGAGAGACTGGGGATTAAAGAAGTGTTAAATAAATATCCATATCAGATGAGTGGAGGTCAGAAACAGCGTGTGGCATCTGCAAGAGCAATTATTACCAATCCGAAACTTGTTTTGGCTGATGAGCCGACAGGAGCATTGGACTCCAAAGCGGCCCGGTATTTGCTGGAAAGTCTCTGTCAGATGAATGAGCAGTATCGTGCAACTATTCTTATGGTTACACATGATGCGTTTACGGCGAGTTATGCGGAACGCGTCATCTTTATTAAGGATGGAAAGTTGTTTCATGAAATTCGTAAAGGGGATGATGACCGGAAACAGTTCTTTGATAAAATCATAGAAGTGGTGACGATGTTAGGAGGGGATTTAAGTGATGTTGTTTAAATTATCCATACAAAACCTGAAAAAAAGTATGAGGGATTATGCCATTTACTTTTTTACTCTGATTCTTGGCGTTGCTATATTTTATGTATTTAACAGCCTGGAAAAGCAGACAATCATGTTAAAGACAAGTTCTGCGGATTATGAAATTATTGAACTGATGAATTCGGTCATGTCCGGAATCAGCGTATTTGTTGCATTTGTTCTTGGATGTCTCATTGTGTACGCCAGTAATTTTCTGATGAAACGGAGAAAGAAAGAATTTGGTATCTATATGCTTTTGGGGATGGAAAAAGGAAAAATTGCAAGAATCCTTATGATAGAAACCATTTTCATTGGATTGATTTCACTGGGGGCAGGACTTACTTTAGGGATTGTTGTATCTCAGGGCATGAGTATGCTGGTGATTCAACTCTTTGAGGCGGATATGAGCCAGTTTGAGTTTATTGTATCCAAGTCCGCCATTGGAAAAACGGTGTTGTATTTTGTGCTGATGTATGTCGTCGTCCTCCTTTTGGATGTCTTTGTAGTAGGAAAATCAAAACTCATCAATCTCATCCACGCAGAAAAGAAAGTGGAAAAGAATACGGCAAAGAACCCGGTATTCTGTGCCATTGTCTTTCTGATTGCGATTGTTGTTTTAGGCAGTGCTTACTACCGGATGACAGCAGAGGCGACAGAGATTACAGAAACCTGGCAGCTTATGGTGGAAATTGGAAAAGGAGTCGTTGCCACGTTTTTAATCTTCTGGTCCGGTTCAGGAATGTTCCTTTTTGTAGTATCAAGACGGAAGAAGTTCTATTTAAGGGGGTTAAATTGTTTCACCGTCCGTGAATTGGAAGGAAGATTTAACACCACCGTGGTATCCGGAAGTATTATCTGTCTCATGCTCTTTGTGACAATTTGTGTTCTTTCCAGTGCCATGTCGATGAGAGAAAGTGTGAATCATAATTTAAAAGAGATGACTCCGGTGGATGTGAATTTTGACATGGATATAGCAGATGGGCAGCGGATTGAGGATATTCTTACAAAGACCGGTGTGGATACCGGAATGTTTCGGGATGTGATTTCCATTCAGTCTTATACGGCTGCAGACCAGAGTCTGACTGTTGCATCCACGATAGGAACGGCTTTTGAAGAATTGCAATGGGATGACAGTGTAAAGGATTATTATAGAGAAATGCTTGATGAGGTCATCAAAGTCAGTGATTACAATGCCATTGCAAGACGATATGGATTAGAGGAGTATACCCTTGACCAGGATGAATACATGGTTGTCGCTAATTTTGACAGTATGGTTAGTTTACGAAATCTGGGACTGGAGAAAGGACAGACGCTGACCATTGGAGGCAGAACTTATCATCCGAAATATAAGGAATGTCAGGATGGATATATTGTGATGGCTTCCAATCATACAAATTTTGGATTTATCTTAGTGCCAGACGACGTGAATTTAGAAGGATATCGTTCCTATTATGATTATTATGTGGCAGATTATCAGGAAACATCCTCCATGAGTATAGAAGAAATCAGTACATATATAGATAGCGCTCAATTTAATCAGCTGATTAATCCGGAGAATAAGACCTGGCCATCCATTGAGATTACGACAAAGACAGACCTTTATGCAAATAGCATCAGTCTGACAGCCATGGTAGTCTTTATCGGAATTTACCTTGGTATTGTTTTCATGATATCCAGTGCAGCCATTCTGGCATTGAAAGAATTATCGGAAGCAGTGGATAATAAAGAAAAGTATGTGATATTACGGCGTATTGGTGTGGATGAAAAAGATATGAACCGTTCGATATTAGCTCAGAGTGCCATATTCTTTGGTATGCCTCTTTTGCTGGCCTGCATTCATTCTATCTTTGGAATTCAGGTATGCAATTATCTTCTGGAAACCTTTGGAAAAAGTGGATTATTGTACTCTATTATTGTTACAGCAGTATTGATTGTGTTTATATATGGAATATATTTCCTGATTACATATCTGTGCAGTAAACAGATGATTCGGGAAAAAAGAACCAGATAGACGCTAGAATGAAAATTGACATAAAAATAAGCGGGTGATGGGAATCGAACCCACGTATCTAGCTTGGAAGGCTAGTGTTCTACCATTGAACTACACCCGCGAACAATATGTATTATAGCATTGGTTAAAAAAAAAATCAAGAGGTAAATTTAAAAAATTTAAATTTACCTCTTTGTTTTTTTATAGGATTCCAATACCTCCATCATTCCCTTCAGATACTCTGTAAGAGGACGTTCTGAGCGAAAAGAAAAGAAGAAGTGGGATTTTTGAGCAGTTTTATCATGAACACTTCGGATATATGCTTTCAGATTTTCATATTTTACAATCACACCATTTTCTTCCGCATATTGTTTCAGTTTTATCACAAGCTGAGAAGAATATACTGCATCAATGATAAATACGCCAAAAAACAATCCAATTACAAAAGAAAAGGACGGATGCCCGGAGAACCATTTCAGAGCATTTAGTATGTAAGGATGAATGAAGTAATAATAGATGGCTCCAAGAAGCGTCCATACCAGGAAAAATTTCGGACAGATAATTCCCTGAATATTACCCCATTCTTTACTATAATCCCAGAGGCGGACCTTCGTCAGTTTTAAGCTAATCAGACCGGCGATGTATTCCATTGCTGTCATACAGATTCCCATGACCAAAATCAACAGAATATCGTTGGAAATGGGAAGCAACTCTTTCAAGTACGATATCAGGAAAAGAATGCAGATGCCCACTCCGTAAATCGGAAGATAGGGACCAATACAAAATCCCGGATTAATCCATTTCCTCTCCGGATTGGAAGAGGAAATATATCGTCGAAATAGTAATTCTAATATCCAACCCTGTGTTGAGCCAATAAAGAATAAAAATGCAAGTTTCAAAAATAAATTCATATTCGTCTCTGTATCTCCTGTCGGGTATTGTAAAATTTCGTTTGTATCTTCCTATATTCTATTCGGTTCAGGTTATCTTGTCAACCTTGTTTCCGGTGTCCAAAACGGGCATATATGAAATCTGAAACTTCTGCTTGCCCTTCCGGATAGTTTGGACTATAATAGGTAAAATATCTTATGAAAAAAGGAGAATCAGTTATGAGTGAGTTTGTCTTAAGCTGCTGTTCTACGGCAGATAAATCAAAAGAACATTTTGAGAAACGAAACATCATTTATGCCTGCTTTCATTATCGCATTGACCAAGAGGAATTCGAAGATGATTTAGGACAAAGCGTAACATTTTCAGAATTTTACCAGAAAATGAGAAATGGTGCCATGCCGATAACATCTCAGGTCAACGCAGAAGAATTTATTCAGTTATGGGAGCCATATCTGAAAGAAGGAAAAGATTTGCTTCATGTAAGTCTGTCATCAGGGATTTCCGGAGAAATTAATTCGGCCAATATTGCAAAGGAAGAATTGTCAGACAAATATCCGGACAGAAAAATCTACGTGGTGGATTCCCTTCTCGCCTCTTCCGGTTATGGAATGTTTATGGATTATCTTGACGATTTACGGCAGGAAGGAAAAACAATCGATGAAATCTATGCATGGGCAGAAGAGCACAAATACAATGTTCAGTCATGGTTCTATGTGTCAGACCTTACATGGTTGAAAAAGGGAGGAAGAGTTTCGGCTTCTGCAGCTATGTTGGGAACAATTCTGAATATTTGTCCGTTGATGAATGTAGATTATCAGGGACATTTGATTCCGAGGAAAAAGGTGCGCACCAAGAATAAAGTTATGGAAGAATTAGTGAATAAGATGGAAGAACATGCCGAAAATGGAAGAAATTATGACGGCAAGTGCTACATTTGCAATTCTGACTGTATCGAAGATGCAAGAAAAGTTGCATCTATGGTGGAGGAACGTTTCCCGGCTTTGAAGGGAAAGGTAGAAATTGACAGCATTGGAACGGTCATTGGTGCTCATACCGGACCGGGAACAGTGGGATTGTTTTTTGTAGGAGACAGGAGAGGAGAAACAGAATGAATATCATCATAGCCGGATGCGGCAAAGTAGGCTGTGCCCTGGCGGAACAATTAAACAACGAAGGACATGAAGTGTCTGTGATTGATACGAATACGCAAATATTGCAGGAAGCCACAGCACGTTTAGACATCATGGGAGTGGAGGGAAATTGTACCAGCTACAAAGTCCAGAAAGAGGCAGGAATTGATGAGGCAGATTTGATGATTGCGGTGACAAACCGGGATGAAATTAATATGCTGGCATGTCTCATTGCAAAGAAGACTGGTAATTGTCATACCATTGCAAGAGTGAGAAATCCGGAATATTATCAGGAAATCAGTTACATCAAGGAAGAATTAGGACTTTCCATGTCTGTCAATCCGGAATTGGCGGCTGCAGCTGAAATTGCAAGATTGATTCAGGTTCCGTCTGCATTGGAAGTAGATACATTTGCCAAAGGAAGGGTAAGCCTGATTAAGATTCAGATTCCGGAGAAATCCATTCTGAATCAATTAAGTGTCCGGGATATGGCGGATAAAGTAAGCCAGAAAGTTTTGATTTGTATTGTAGAGCGTGAGAAGGAAATTATCATTCCAAGTGGAAATTTTGTCCTGCAATCCGGGGACTATATTTCTGTTACCATTGCAATGTCGGAAATCAACCGATTCCTGAATAAAATAGGAATTCATGCAAAGCCTATCCGCAATGTTATGATTGCGGGAGGAGGAACGATTTCTTACTATTTGGCGAAATTACTTTTGGCATCGAAAGTAAATGTGAAAATTGTAGAACATAATGTGGACCGTTGTGCCACTTTAAGTGAATTGCTTCCGGAGGCTATGGTGATTCATGGGGATGTGACAGAACGGGAACTTCTTATGGAGGAAAATATTCAGGAGGCAGATGCGGTGGCAGCACTGACCAATTCAGATGAAGAAAATGTGCTGCTTTCTTTGTTTGCCAACAAAGTATCGAAAGCAAAACGAATGGTTAAGATAACCAGAACTTCCTTTATGGAAGTCATCGATGAAATGCCGGTGGGACATATTATTTCACCAAAAAATATTACAGCTGAGTATATTATTCGGTATGTACGTTCCAGACAGAATTCTTTCGACAGCAGTAATGTAGAGACGCTTTATCGTTTGGTGGATGGTAAGGTAGAGGTGCTGGAATTTATCGTGGGAAGTAATGCCAGGATTGCAAATAAAGAAATCAACCAGATTGATACCAAGGATAATACCCTGATTTGCAGTATCTATCGGAATGGAAAGGTGATTACCCCTACGGGAAAAGACAAGATAAAGCCAAAGGACAGTGTCATTGTGGTTACGACCCAAAAAGGTATCAATGGAATTGATGACATTGTAAAGTAAGGGAAAGAAGTATCGAATTATGAATTATTCAATTATTACATATGTGCTGGGATATATTTTTAATTTCTCAGCATTATTTATGCTGCTGCCATGTCTCGTGGCAGTTATTTATCGTGAAAACGATGGATGGTGGTTTCTTTTGTCTGCCATAGTGGTAGGGCTTATCGGTTTCCTTCTTACGAGAAAGAAACCAAAGAACAAAACATTTTATGCAAGAGAAGGAATGGTAGTGGTAGCATTAAGCTGAGTCAGTTTAAGTATAATTGGCTCTATACCATATGTGGCCACAAATGCCATTCCATCCGTGGTGGATGCATTGTTTGAAACGGTATCCGGATTTACCACATCAGGAGGAAGTGTACTCTCCGGAATCGAACATTTATCTCACAGTATTCGATTTTGGCGTTGTTTTACCAACTGGATTGGAGGCATGGGCATACTGGTGTTTATCATGGCGGTGCTTCCATATCTTGGTGCGAATAACCTTTATCTTATGAGAGCCGAGAGCACGGGTCCTTCTGTGGGCAAGCTGGTACCAAAGATTCAGAAGACTGCATTCTGGCTGTATGCCATGTATATAGGACTGACAGTTACCCAGATTATTCTTTTGGTTCTATTTGGTATGCCTTTGTTTGATGCGATTTGCGACAGCTTTGCAACTGCAGGAACAGGAGGATTTGCAGTGTTGGATGACAGTATTGCTTCCTACAACACTGCGATACAGGTGATTGTTACCATATTTATGTTCCTGTTTGGTGTGAATTTCAAATTCTATTTTCTGATTATCAGTAAAAGATGGAAAGATGCACTGCATATGGAGGAAGTGCGCTGGTATTTGATTATCTATGCTGCTGCGGTAGCGTTGGTGACTGTGAATCTGTCGCAGGATGTTGCAAACCTTGCGTTAAATCTAAGAGATTCAGCATTTCAGGTGTCTTCCATTATGACAAGTACAGGATTTTCTACGGTAGATTTCAACGGATGGCCGGCGTTTTCCCGGACACTTCTTGTGATTCTTATGTATATTGGCGGATGTGCGGGAAGTACCAGTGGTGGAATCAAAGTAACCAGATTTGTCATTTATGCAAAAGCCATTAAGAAAGAATTGGAATTTCAGCTGCATCCAAGAAGTGTGCGTAAGATAAAAGTCGATGGAAAGGTAATCGAACATGAAGTGCTGAGGTCTGCCAAAACATTTTTGCTCCTCTATGTGGCTATCCATATGTTTTCCGTGTTGATTATCAGCCTGGATGGCATGGATCTTGTGACTAATTTTACTGCAGTGGCCGCTTGTCTGAATGATGTTGGACCGGGACTGGGAGCTGTGGGACCGGCAGGAAATTTTGGAGGATTTTCTCCATTGTCCAAAGTTGTGCTGATGTTTGATATGCTGGCAGGAAGACTGGAATTGATTCCAATGATTCTGTTATTCTATCCGGCAACATGGAAAAAGCAATAAATATCTGAAAAAGGAAAACTTGACAATTAAAAAAATACAATATAATATTAAGTAAACTTGGGATTTTGGACGGAAGACAGAAGGATAAAGAAGTAAAATAGAATCAGATAGGAGAACAGATGCATGAATTTAAGTTTAACAGGTAATTTGGGAAGTGGAAAATCAAGCCTTGGGAAAGAATTAATTGCCCGGGGATTTGAAATTGTATCTTCCGGAGATATTTTCCGGGGATTGGCAGCGGAAAAAGGCGTCTCCATTGTAGAGATGAATAAAATTGCAGAAACAGACAAATCCATTGACAAAATGGTGGATGACAGAACCATTGCTTTGGGGAAAAGTAAAGATCATACGATTTTTGATTCCCGTATGGGCTGGCATTTTGTTCCGGATAGTTTTAAGGTGTTTGTTATGGTCGATTTGCAGGAAGCAGGGAAACGAGTGTATCATGACTCCCTGAGAAAAGCAGAGACATATGCCGATGTTCAGGATGCAATGAAAGCTCTTTATACCCGCCAGTCTTTGGAAAAAGAACGTTATGGACAGTTGTATGGAGTAAATTATTATGATTTGAATAATTACGATCTGGTCATTGACAGCACTCATGCAACACCGGCAGAGATTGCGGAAGAAATTATTCGTCGTTTTGAGCAGTATCAGGCAGGAGATCATACCAGACATATGGAAATCAGTCCATATCGTATTTATCCGACCATTCCGGCAGAGGCATTGGATGAGAATAAAATCGAATTGCATTCTTCCGAAACGGAAGAATGCGTCTGTATGGATGAATTGATTCATGTTGTATTGAAGGATGGCAGATGGTATGCTGTAGATGATAACGAAAAATTGTTATCCGCACAGACAGATAAGAAATCTTTTATTTGTGTTGAAAAGACAGAAGAAACGGTTGGTTCCTCCAGAGAAATCTGTCGTGGATATGAAGAAGCAGCAGACTTTACATATGGTTCTTACCCTGAGGAAAAATTAGTCTATACAAATGAGGAAATGTATGCTTAAATAGACAATATGGATGGACCAGGAAACACAGATGATTGGAACAGAAGATAGAAAGAAGTCTGGTTTTATTACCGGACTTTTTTGTATTTGCACGTTATGGAGGAGAAAAGGATGGAGCACAAGAAAGCATATATTCGAGTCAGTCAGGTTGAAAAGCGATATGGGAAAAAGAAAGTTTTGTCCGGTGTGAATATGGAAGCAGAGAAAGGTCAGTGTGTGGCAATTCTTGGATTGAATGGTTCTGGAAAATCCACACTTTTATCTATCTTAGCCGGAGTACAGAAAGCGAATCGGGGAACAGCAAAAATTGGAGATATTGACATTTTAAAACAAAGAAAAAAGGCAGCAGAATTCATTGGGTATGTGCCCCAGGAAAATCCATTGATACCGGATTTGACGGTAAAGGATAATTTGAAATTATGGTATTGTGACAGTCCGTTGGATATAAAGAAGGAACTTCGTGAAGGATTTCTTTCTATGTTGGGAATTAATGAGATGTTGTCCATTCCGGTAAAGAAATTATCTGGAGGAATGAAGAAGAGAGTTTCCATTGGAATATCGATGTGGGCAAATCCGGGCGTGCTTTTGCTGGATGAGCCGGAAGCAGCTCTGGACCTTGTAGCAAAGAAAAAAATTCGGGAATACCTGAGAGCTTACCGGGAACAGGGGGGCACGGTGATTATTGCAACACATGAGGAAACGCAGTTGGATATATGTGATAAAGCTTATGTAATGAAGAGCGGAACATTACATGAAATTCCAACTGGAATCAGAGGAGAGCAATTATTAGAGGAAATGGAAGTATGAAAAGATGGAGAATGTTGCTCCTGTTGGAGTTCAAGCGATATGGAAAGGCCTTGCCCGGAATTGTTACGGCTATACTCATACTTGTGTTTGTTGTGGGAGCAATGGCAGTGTCTGGTCAGTATCTGATGCAAACTATGACGGTGGAAGATGTGCAGGATTTGTCACAGGAATCCGGAGAAAGTAAAATTTCTGCAGCAATAGCCATTCAGGATAAATCCAGAGCAGTAAATTTTGTGAAAAGTATGATAAAAAATATCAATAGTGTGGATGCACTTTTGAATATTCAATATGTGGAGGAGGAAGAGGGACTCAGACTGCTGGAAGAACAAAAGATATCCGTATTGATGATTGTGAGGGAAAAAACCATATCCGGTATCATGAATGGTGAGAATGTACCGATAGAAGTTGTTTTTCCGGATCATTCCGGATATGAAGCTGCGATTTTTAAAGAATTTGCAGATGCAGCGGTGCGTATGCTGAGTGTAACACAAGCGGCCATTTACAGTATCTATGATTTATATGATGAATATGATGTATATGAGTATAAGGATGGAGCCATAGAACGGATGAATGTGGATTATATCAAATCCGTGCTGGGCCGTGAATTTATCTATCAGGAAGAGACGGTATCCGCAACCGGAGAGATTCCAATGTCCCTATATTATCTCTGTGGAAGTCTGGTTTTGTTTTCTCTTTTCTTACCAATTATGCTGTTGTTTGTGGGTAAATCAAAGAAAGACAATATATCTGCGATGTTGTTCCGGTCGGGTACCGGTCATATCAAACAGGTGGTCGCAGAATTGATTCCCATTGTAAGTGTTTATCTGTTGATTGGTGTATTGTTTGGCGGTGTATGTACGGTGGGAAAATTGACCGGAGCTGTATGGATGAAAGACATCTCACTCTTGCAAATATGGAGCCTTGTGGTGACGATTATTCCAGTGGGCTTATTGAACGGAGCCTATGCTTTGTTTGTATGCAGATGGATACGTTCCATTTTTGGACAAGTTATGTTTTTATTTTTAACTGGTTTGTTTCAGGGAGTGGTAACAGGATGTCTGATTCCGACCTTGCTTTTACCCAAAGCATTGGCAGCATGGGGAAAATTTACATTGGCAGATGGTATGAAGAAGAGTTTTCTTTCTGTATTTTCCGGTGAAACAGCCGTAGATGAATTCTGTATTATGTTATTGGAATCTGTGATTTTCATCCTGGCAGCTGCATGGATGGAAAGAAAAACCTATGGGAATCGTATGCCGGAGAGGAGGAGAGCAAAATGAAAAAGATTTTTACATGGTTTCTCCTGCTCCTGAAACGGCAGATGAAGAAACCATCTCTTTATCTGATTTTACTATGCATGGCTGGCATCACTGCATTCATCGTTTATGGAGCGAGTCATTTTGAATTGGATTTCACAGTGGGTGTTATGGAACGGCAGGCGGAAAGCAAGGTGTTAGAGCGATTATGTGACCATGAGGGCCTGGTCAGATTTGTATCATATGATGATGAGAAGAAGATGCGCGAGGATGTACAGGCTTCCAGAATATATGCCGGTTATGTGTTTGAAGAGGACTTTGATGAAAAACTTCGGACAGGAGAACTGGAGGAGACAGTTACTGTTATTTCCACTCCAAAAAGTGTGATACCGATGCTCACAAACGAGATGGTATTTTCTTATGTGCTTCAGGAATATGCATACGAGCACCTGCTCCAGGATTGTTATGAAACAGGTTATTTTGAAGGAAAAGAAGAGGAAGCAGAAGAAAGTCTGGAAGAATATTATCAGAAATATCTCACCAATGGAAGTACATTTTCTGCGGTATATAAAGGAGGAGTCATAGACAGAAGCGGAACAAAAACGATATATGATTATTTATCGCCTATGATTGATGGAATGGTAGCAGTATTTATTTTTCTTTCAGGACTTTGTGGTGTGATTTTGTTCCGCAGGGACAGAGATAGTGGAGCATTTTCAAGGTTTACAGGAGTTCAGACAGTAGCTGCTGGAGTGGTGGAAGTGTTTATTCCGGTGTTTGTTACGGCAATGATGGGAATGGGATGTCTGATTTGTTCTGGCAGGTATATGGGAAATGGCCAGGAATGGCTGCATATGGCAGGATATATTCTGCTTGTGGTTGTTTCCTGTATGGTATTTCATTATATCATTCCAAACCGTGCCATGTTTGCTGCCATGATACCTGTATTCTTTCTGGCGTCCCTTATGTTCTGTCATGTATTTATCAATTTGAATACCTTGTTTCCTCAGTTAAAATACATTTCGATGCTATTGCCACCCTATTATTTTTAAGTTTTTTTATTGTTTTCCATTGTGAATCTCTGATAAATGAGTTATAATAATAGTAATCTTATAGGTACGGAGGCGTTGGATATGCGGGATAAGTTAAAAAAGATACGAAACAGAATACATCCAGGAAAAACTGCGACACTGATATCTGCAATGGTATTAGTGGCAGTGGCGGTAATCGTAGGTCTGGTTGCCATGCCAAAAGTGGATGCAGCAAATGAAAGTGGAAGTCAGGGAAATCCGATCGTATTAAGGGCGGATTATACTCAGGAGCAAACCGTTGAACCGGGAAAGTGGTATAAGATTACAGGATCTACCACGGAGACGTATCTGCTTAAATATAGCGGAAACGGAAGTGATCCTGCACATATTATACTGGAGGGAGTAGATATTACTCTTACTTCGGATATTCCTGCTATTAAGTTAACTGCAGACGAAGATCAAACAAGCAGTTATCAGGGAAATTTTGAAATACATATCAGAGGTGAAAATCGAATCGTAAGTACATATCCGGGTGCAAAAAGTCCTTTGATTCAGGCAGACCGGATGGAATATACTGTCAGAACCTATGATCATAACTCCAATCAGACCGAAGAATCTCTGCGTTTTCGGGAAGAAAATGTTATTCGGAATGTGGATGTGATTTTTAGTGGAGATGGACAGCCGGAAGATAGCCTTACTTTGATTACAGCAGAAGGAAGTTATGGTGCTGCAATTGGATCCGGTGAGTTGGGACAGATGGGAGAAGAATTCCGTTATAAACCGGGAAGCGGAACCAGATATTATTTAGGACCTGACCTTGGATATTATCAACATGGCCAGCAAGAGTTGAAAGCGGATTCTACATTGAAGTGCGGAAGTGGTAATATTCAGGTGAATTCCGGTGCAGTGATTCTGATTGAAGGAAATGGATTTGGACCTGGAATTGGTGCAGGAGCCAGTGAAGACAGTACTTTTAATTATCGAAGAAAAAATGCCATGTCCTCTGGCAGTCTGACTCCGGAGAATGGAAGAACAGACGCCATTCAGGTATTATCCTCCGGAAATATTGAGATATCCAGTGGTTCAGTCTATGTAGATATGGGTGATAATGCCCTTGGTGCCTGCCTTGGAACAGGAGCAATAGCAGGAAATGGTTTCAATCAGGGAACAGTAGTGATTGACGGTGGAAACGTAGATTTAAGACCGGCACAGGAAGGATATGAATTTGGCAATGCTGTAAACAGTGCCGGACAGGAACTTCATCCATATGTGTTCCATATTCAGGAAGCAGCAGAGGAAAATAACGGCACACTTGTTTATCAGGAAATCTATCCGTTGGAAAATGTAGATGGTGGAGAACAGGAGTACGATACAGTCAATGAAGGTTCGGATGCGACACTGAATGATTATCTGCGGTTTACGATTCCAATCAATGAAAATACAGAGTATGTTTTTGCCGGATATGGTGCAAAATATTTTGGAGCCAGCCCGGATGAAAAGAAGTGTCTGTATTTCTGGCTTCCATCGGAGATACTTCCGACCAGGTCGTTGGTTGTGGATGGAGATTTGCAGGGTGTGCAATATGAATACAGAATCAATAACGGCACCTACCAGACATTGGTTCCGGGTAGTGTGTTGGAGATAAAGCAGACAAAAACAGTGGATATCAGAATCAGTGGTGTGCCGGAGTTTTGCACCAATGTTTCTTATCGTACGGCTGGTGGTCAGACAGGAAGTCTGAGCAGAGAGTCGGATGGAACCTATTTGTATCGGTTTACTATGCCTGCACAGGACTATACGATTACATTCAGTTATGAAATAGGAAGTTATCAGATACAGTATGAAAATGTTTCGCAGAGTGACATTGTCAATGAAAATCCAACCAGTGCTGTCTGTGGAACAACAGTGGAATTGTCCGATCCGGAATGGGAAGACCGTATTTTTGATGGCTGGTACACCAGTGCAGATTTTGCAGAGGGAACAAGAGTAACAGAGGTTTCATCAGAGACTGTGAACGAAGTGATTACTCTATATGCAAAATGGATTTGCAAAGTATCCTTTGTAGATGATGAAGGAAATACACTGCAGGATGATATGTATGTAGATTTAGGAACCAGAATTACGGAAAATATGTATCCGGCAGATCCACAGGATACGCAGGAGAAAGTATTTACCGGCTGGATGCTGGATGGGCAGGTGTACCCTGTGGGAAGCCGTCCGGAATTTACTGCAGATAGAAATACAACAGTGACTGCAACCTATAAAACAGTAGGTTATTTCATCTATGTAAATGCATTGTACACAGATCAACAGGGTGTGGAAAGTGCAGTAGATATCCAACAGTATGCATCATTTGAAATGTTTTTCCGCCAACAGCCGATTGAATTTGAAAAAATAGAAACAGAAAATGGAGTGTCTTATAAGACAGTGAATTTTGCAGACAGGACAGATGAAACCACTGCAAATATCACAGCTAAGACAGGATATAAGATTACTGCTGTAGATGTGGTAGACAGTCAGGGTGCTGCTCTGGAAGTGACAGATTCTCCAGTGGATGAACATGGATTTTCTTTCCAGATGCCTGCATCAAACGTGTATATTACCGTACATATTCAGGCACCGGATTTCACCATTTCATATCATGACAGTGACGGTTCGGTGATTACTCCGGTAGAAACTGAAGGTAATCCGACTCGATATACATTTAATGCTACAACAGAGGAATTCCGGTTAAATCCGGCACCACAAAAGGATAAATATCATACTTTCGCAGGATGGTATGTCCTTGGAGATCCGGATCAGCCCATCATTACAACCATACCAACGGGTGTATACGATAGTGATTTGATTTTGGTAGCAACATGGAATGAAGTAGAAACGTATCCGATTACAATAGCAGAAGAAATCAAGCCTTATGTTAAAGTTGTGGATGCCGCAGGAGCAGAAGTAACAGAGGGAATTCCGGGAGAAATGTTATCCATTGTGGTAACGGAGCAGGCAGGAATTCGATTTGAGAGTGTAACCTATAGTTATGAGGATGAATATGGCGGTGTATATACCAACAAGAAGACACCGTCAGAGGATCAGCAGAGTCCATATCAGTATGCATTTTTAATGCCGGCATATGATATAAATATTACCGGTGAATTTTCTGAAATGGAGTATACCATTACTTATTTGAATATGGAGGATGCTGAGAATCCGAATCCGACTACTTATAAGGTCAATGATGTGATTGAACTTCAGGATCCGGTAAAAGCGGGAAATAAATTTACCGGTTGGACCATTGTACTTCCAGATCCAGATCTTGGATATGAATCTGTCAGAGAAGAGGAGATTTCTGTAATCGAAGGAAGAATAGGAAATCTGATTCTGGTGGCACATTGGGAGAAAACGGAAGAACCTCAGACATTATATAAGATTTCGATACAGACAGAAGAGATTAGTCATGGTACACTGGAAATATATGAGGAAGAGGAATATCCGGGACGTTATGTGTTTGTACATGTTTCTCCGGACAGAGGATATCGACTGGAGAGCATTTCCTATCGGGCAAGAGAGGAACAGAACTGGATTCAGGTGACAGAAGATATGTACTGTTTCGTAATGCCACAGATGGATGTTGTGCTGACAGCTCAATTTGTTCCAATTGAATATACGTTGACCTATCAGAATGGTGAAAATCCAGAAAATCCAGATGTTTATACGGTAGAATCTGAAATTGTTTTGAAACCGGCAGAGAAAGAAGGATATGAGTTCCTAGGCTGGTTTGATGAGCAGGGAAATCAGATAACCGAATTAAAGGATGATATCGGAGACTTGATTCTGACTGCTCAATGGAGAAGTCTGACAGATCCGGAGCAAGGCTCAGAGAATACGCCTGGTTCTGATGAAGAGCAAAGTTCTGAAACAGGAGAAAATCAGGATGAACAGCAAACTACAAACGAGAATCAGTCTCAAAATTCAGGCACAGCAGGGGAATCCGGAAATAATTCTTCCCAGTCCGGTGGAAACAAGGGAAGTAACGGAGAACAGATATTTACAGGAGATCGTGCAAATATTAGTCACCTTGTACTGATTTGTATCCTTTCACTGATTATCCTCATATTGGCTTTTCCGAAGAAAGAGAAAAAAGAAGAAGTATAATATCAGATGATAAAGTAAAAAGCCTTAGGGCAGGCACTTTGTAAAGAAGTTGCCTTCCTGAGGCTTTTTTTATTGTCTCACTTTGCTCCATATGATATAATTAAATTACTAAAATCCTTAAAAAATAAGGGGAATACAGTAAGGAGAAATATGAAATGATTGATTTCAAAAACGGAACTTATGTTAAACTAAAGAAGATAGGAGAAACACCAAATGATATCAATGATTTATTGATACCTGGCGAAGAGCTGATTGGCAGCTATAAAGGCATTGATGACTATGTTGTATTTACCAGTAAGCGTGTGATATCCGTAAATGCGCAGGGTTTAACTGGAAAGAAAAAAGACTTTACATCACTTCCCTATTCAAAAATTCTCTCAGTTGGAACATCCGATTTGTTCGGTGTGGACAGGGTTGAAATGCATTTCAGTGGCCTTGGTTCCGTAAAATTTGATTTTACAAGTGACAGCGATCTTGTTAAAATCGGCGAGATTATTAATAGAGCAGTATATGAGAACGCTATCCGGGAGGAAGCCAGGGAAGAAGGAAGAGTACAAATGCGCATTGATATAATAAGCATTGTGATGAAAAAAAAGGGAATGACTTATGAAGAAACCTGTGATTTTCTGGATATTCCGAAAGAGGAATGGAGCTGGTATCGGGAAGGTGTCGAAGAGAAAAGACAAAGTATAATATCAGATGATTAAATAAAAAGCCTTAGGGCAGGCACTTCATAAAGAAGATGTCTCCCTGAGGCTTTTGTTATGGTTCTGTCTAAAGTATTGTAATCAATTGCAAAATATATCTTTGTATTTGTTGCATATCCAGAATCGACAATGAATCTCTATCCTGACGGACTCTTGCAGCTTCATAATTGACTCCAGACAAATTTTCTATTTGCAGAAGCGATCTCTGTATCTTCTGCATATCCATAATATTTCTTTGTGAATCTCCGTTCACATCACCTTTTATAACCAGTGTGTAGGACTTCCCGTCCATCTGAAGGATATAACCGGTAGCTATCGGCTGGTCATCCTGAACCAGCGTATCCCCATTCCATACAGAAATTGTTGTTCCTAAGTATTTCTCTACTTTTTCTGCATTAATGATATTTCCAGAGCAGATAATCCAATTCTCTGTATCTGAAATTTTTACCGTTAAATCTGAAATATCCACGGAATCATCTATCACATATGTTCCTGTAACGGTAAGTGCATTCGTTGGAGATGTGGAAGCACAGTAGTAAATAACATTATCAATCAGATAACATCCATACAAATCCTGATCAGACCCCAGAGGCGGCGTATATATTTCTGATGCTTTACGATTCTGTATATCATATGCGTAGATAGAATCTGGTGTGTTAAAATACAACTTTCCATCATATCCACCAAATCCGGAAAAAGCACCAACCCAATAACTTCCACCAGAGGCCATCCACTTATCTGTAATCGTATAAAGACTATCGCCTACCGTAAGTGCATTGATATCACATGGATGAATAGAGGCGGAGTTTCTGTTTTCCTGTAAATAATACCATTGATTTTCTTCATACACAAAGACATCTGTTACAGAAGTCCAAAATGCATTTTCAAACTTTGTATCCGTACTTGTCACATCGCACACCCAGGAATAATGTCCGGTTGAGCCGATTCCTGTATCATTTCTAAGAAAATTTTCATGACCTGCATACCCTGGTATATCATTTGAGCTACGCAATGGATCATTCCATGTTACATCTACATGGTACCAGTTCCCATCAATGGAAACCACATTCCATATATGATTCATGGCAGAACTGTTAGCGGTTGTACTTTCAATCCCCTCCTGTTTCAACAAATATCCATATAACAGAGTATATGCCTGACAAACGCCTTTCTTCTGTGTCAGAAATCCATAAGCATCGTAAATCTGATAATTGGTATCGTAAGCAAAATAAGTACAAATATAGTCATTGAAATACAATGCTTTCTCCAAATCACTCCAGCTATCATTAACCCCTTTCAGAATTTTCTGTATCTCGCTATCAAATACATTTTTCGCTTCTTCCAGTTCATCGCCAGACATGGTATAAGTTGGAAGAACACGGGTTACATAACCGCCGGAAGGATAATAACTCCAACGATTGCCGACATAAAACAAATCAGCATTGTCATTCAATACCTTTGAAAATAATGCCTGCAAATCATCGTCGGTCAATTTGTATTGGGTAAGATCGATTATTTCCGATGCATTCTTTAGTCCCTGATAAAGCACATCTTCTGCCGTCAAATTTGTAAGATTCTGAACATCTGACAAATAACGTTTTGCTACACCGTTATGAACACTGCTTTCTGTTACAATTCCACCCTGCTGATAAATCTCATCAGAACTGGCATATCCGATTTCCTCTGCCTTTGTCTGGGTTTCATGACATAAAGCAATGGATGTAACCATAAACAATAGTGCAATGAGTTTCGTTTCTTTCATAATACATGCTCCTTTCCATATTTTATAATTTAGGCGTTTGCGAAACGCCAGAACCCGCATAAATACAGGATTCTTTTTGTTGCAAAATAAAACAACTCCTCACTGATTTATGGTATAATTGAGATGTCCAGTAACA
>CALWLV010000014.1 GCA_944381595.1 uncultured Roseburia sp. | reverse complement strand
GGGTATGATGTCAGAAATCATGAATGAACTTTCGGAGTTGACAGAAGAAATGACGGAAGATTTGACAGAGCAGATTATAGAAGGTACTGTGGGAAATCTGGATGAATTTTCGGAAGAAACCTTGCAGGAGAAAATTGTGGCAGCCGGTGCGGATGTAACAGAGACGATACAGACAGAAGCGAATAAAAAATATGTGCCGATAGATATAAGAATTTAATGGTACTTATGCGGAAAGGAAAGATAATAATTTTGGGATATTTTGAATTTCAACAGAGAAAATGCCGATATAAATTATAGATTATTTCCAATTCTGCAATAGCTGTGTAGGAATATATTGTTGTTCAACAACAAAGTTGAGTTCTGTAACGGACTTCATTTTAAATTATTTAAGGAGGATGACGCTATGGCACTTGATGTATCGAGCTCACAGATTTATGCGGGACGGTATCACCATGGAAGACCGGAAATGCTGGATTTATTAGATAGGACGCAGTGCAGCTATGCTACGGAGAAAAGGCATTTTAAGGATGAATATTCCGTGGATACCGTGACTTTTTCAGAGGAAGGCATGGCAAAGGCGAAAGCAACGGACTGGAGAGCATACACCATAGACAATCCGGATATTTCCCATGTTAATATAAAAGAACAGAGAGAGGAGCTTTACAGACAGCTCAATACCGTTACGATCGACACTGCGAGTATGTTCAACCTGGAACTGGGAGAAGTGGCGTCACAGATACAAAAGGAGAATGGACTTGGCGAACATTCGAACTCGCACGAAGCATTTCTTACGGACAGAATAGAGGAAGATTTTGCAGATCCGGACAGGGAAACTACATGGGTTTTGAAAGAAGACGGCACTTATGTGAAAGCGTATTATTCCCGTGCAGAATTTGCAGCGGCAGCGGTAAAGCAGCAGGCAGTTATCGAAAATACGTTCCATGGTAAGCATTACAGCACAGACTTTATGAACGAGCTGCAGAATAAAATGAAGGAGTCTTGGCAGAATGCCATTGATGAGAAGAATATGGAGAGGCTGCGGCGGAAGGTTGCTTCATTTCAGGATTATTCTCTAAATCTGGGTATCGGTTCCTCGTGGAGTGAAATGATAAATGCACTCTTATATAGATAATATTTGTTGCAGGAGGAAATCAATATGGAAATTCCAGGAATCAACAATTACACAGCGTACACCGATCATTATATTGACAAGAAGCAAACGGATGTAAACACAGTAAACCAGTTATTGACATATTCAAAGCAGATAGAGGCAGGACTGCACCAAAAAGCAATACAGATATTGCTTGGGGGAGGAAATAATAAAAATCAAGATAGTTTAAGTATTTCTGATACCGCCCGGAGCTTTTCAAAGGAATCCATAGCTGCATTGATAGACAAAAGTGCGAATATTTCTACAAGTGAATTGGCTTATTATTTTGCAAACTATAATAATTCAAGTGCTATTTTAGATGCAATCAATTTTGGGGAGAATGTTTCCTGTGGATATAATCCCGATTTTAGGGAGTATGGAGTTATTTCCTTTGACTATAACGGGAGCAGACAGGTAGTACCCAATTATGCGGTACCGAAAATTAACATAGGCACCCTGTCAGGCATTTGTGCTGTAAACAATTCTCTGGTTCTGAATAATAAAAGCTATTATTCATGGACAACATCCAGAGGCAGCAGATACACATGGACTGTCAATAATGGAAAAATTGGATGGGCAGCTTCAGAGTCGTTACTGGCAGAGAATACAAACCAAAAAGGGACAAATTATAAGTGGGAGATGCGAAAGGCAGGGAATATTTTGTCGTATCTGGCACAAGGAAAGAGTCTGTGGGGATACAGTAGGGGGGAAGTTTTATCGATCTGTGAGAAAGTCGGAATTACCCCAGGCTTCTTTTCCATAGATGCGGGAGCCGGAAAACATACTTATATATTACAGGAATCTGGTGAGGTCACAAATGTTGACGCAGAGATAAAAAATTTGAACAACATAAACTGGATAGAAATCGGCTATAAAGAAGGGGATACATTTTCTGTTTATGGCAATGAGTATGTCATTGACAGCAGCGGACATATCAATGTATCGTCAGAAGATGAATTTACATCGGCGGAAATTAAATATCCAAGCCGTTCGATACAATAGAATTTAAGAGACTATTGATTATTTTTGTTGAGAAAGTTCAAAAGTTGTTTTCAAATAATACAATATGGGAGGTAAGATTATGGCAATTACAGGTATAAACAACAGTAGTTATACATCTTATTATGCTACGAATAACACAAATTCTTCAAAAAAAGCAGATGGTGAAAAGGATAGTGCAAGCACAAAGGACAGTGGTGTGGCAACAAGTACGGTAGAATTGAAAACTTCAACACCCGGTGTGACGAAAACGGAGCAGATTAAGACGGGCTTTAGTAATGTAAACGATTACTCCAAGTATTTGCAGGGCAAATACAGCTATATGAATACAGGGACAATCTCCATGCAGGGCGTTCCGACAACGGTATCTGTATCAAGTGCATTTTTACAGAAGTGCATGAATGACCCGGAAAAGGCAAAATATTTGGAGGAAAACTTGGCGGCTATTCCGGATTGTGCGAAAAGTGCGGTCAATGGGTGTTTAGGCACTTTAACAAATCTTAGCTATCAGATTGATGCGAATGGAAATATATCAGTAGCAATATCTGGCACCAATGATCCAGATGGGAAAATAGCGAAAGAGAATGCCGAAAGAAAAGCACAGGAGAAAAAAGAAGCAGAGGAAAAGCTGGAAAAGAAACGGGCAGAGAAAAAGGCAGAGGAACAAAAGGCAGCTGAGCGAAGAATGGCAGACAAGGCAGGGAAAGCCGAAAATGAGTATTCTATAACAATGCAGGGAACGGATGTAAGAAGTATGACACAGAGTCTTGTAAGTAAATGGAATTTCTCTAATACTGTTGGTGGGGCTTCACTGTCAGGTTTTGACGTTAAGGCATAAATGCAAATGGAATGAAAAAACGATTTCATAGCAGAAAAATGTGTGGGAATTGGGGTGTAGTATGAAAATATCGAATAGCATGAATGTTGCTTCCTTGGCGACAGTAAAAAATGATACGAAGATTTGTGAAGATAATATACAGAAAAGCGAAAAACGTATGGCCGAACAGTGTGTAAAGCTTTCTATTTGTGATGAAGGAAGGGAATATTACCGCAGCAGTATCCAGCAGAACGGACAGGAAACTTATGAGGACGTACTTCAGCGGAGAGAACAGTTAAAAAATGAGAAAATCAGCATGATTGACTATAGCTGTGAAATTCAAAAAAAAGCGGCACAATGCAGCAAGAAGGCTGGCAATACCGAACAAAACGCCTTAAGCATTACTGAAAAGGCTAATGGCTATGTTGCGGCATACGCAGAACTGTATGATGAAATTGTGCAGGGATACGAAACTGGAACACGGGCAATATATGCGGCGGATGAAAACGGAACCCATAAACTTACGAGGGATGAGGAACTAAGCGCCTTAGATGCGGCATATAAGAAAACAGTGGATAATTTTGTGACAATGGAGAGAACAAACCAGCATGCTCGTGAAATTATCAGTGAAGAAATGAATAAAATTGCAAAGCTGACCTCAAGGTCTGCTTTGGCGGCGACTTATATTGAGGAGCAAAAAACAAGGGGAGAGGATGAAATCCCGGAAAACTTAGGCGGGAAGATGTATCATGCCAGTTTTTATATTGGCAATGGGCATATTAGAATTTTATAAGTAAGAAATAAATAAGGACAGAGGCATAAATGAATATTTTTCTTAACAATCATATCGGGCAGGACGCGGAATACAAGCATAGACAGCATGATTGATTTGCAGAAGTACGTGGATGCAGCCAGGGAAAGCAACAGCGCGGCGTTGGAAAATGCGAGAAATGAGATAGATGGGAACGTGGTGGATAATGACAGGATTATGTTTAAACGGCAGACTGTAAACAGGCAGATATCCAATATCCTGTCGGGTGCGGGGATTGGCACTGCCGGGATTCCGGACACCTGCACTTTCACGGTTGACCCATACAGCTATTATATTTCAGTTGATGGTGTGGACGATTCGTTAAAGCTGTCAATGGAGCAGGCGCTTAATCAGGGGAGCAATGGGAAGAACCTGTATAAACATATCCTCACCTGCTCTACACAGGACGGGTGCAACAGTACACAGGTTTCTGCGGATGCCAGGCTGAAGTTTCAGGCATTCCAGCAGGTGTATGAATATACCGGGCTGAAACTGAATGAATTGGAGGAGAGGGGCGGAACCTGTTATACAAAGGACGGAGAGGATATAAAGGAGCTGATCAGTGCGGCAGTGGATAAGTCAGGCACGGTTCCGGGTGATTACAAGGCACAGGTAAAGCAGTGGATATGCGGGATGATTTCAGAGATTTCCGGGAAAGGTTGGAACAATGTGGCGGATATGAAACTCAGCATACTTTTCCAGTCGGGCAGATTGATTGACACGAAGCAGTCCATTGTTTATGCACAGGAGAGTGAATGGATAAAGGAGAGTATAGGCTCCAGCTGGTACAGCGTGACAAATAAGTGAAGAATGCCAGGGCACACTGTAATTGGGGGAGGGAACGTCGTTTTTAGAAATTGAAAGTGCAGGAGGAATTTTTATGGCGATTTCTAGTGTAAGAAGTTATGTAAATAGTTACGAGAACTTGTATACTTCTAATCAGACTAAAAAAAGTGAAACTAGCGAGACATCTGAGGCAAAAGCAGAAGCTACAAAAAAAGCAACAACGACGAATATCTTAAAAATTTACAGAAGCAAGTACCATATATCAAATTGCAGACTGGGTATGGGCTTAATACAAATAATAACGGTAAAGTCAATGTTGTGGATGTTAATCCTAAGCTTTTGGAGAAGATGCAGAATGATCCGAAGGCAGCAAAGGAATACACACAGCGGTTGAAAGAC
>CALWLV010000013.1 GCA_944381595.1 uncultured Roseburia sp. | reverse complement strand
ATCGGTACCCGTATAAGCACTAATCAAATAATTGGAATTATTAATATTTCGTCGTCAGAAAATCCCGAAATACGGGACACAACGGATCGCGAGAAATTGGTTGATACTGAGGAATACAAGCAGTTTTCCAAAATTGTCGAAACAGTAATTTCTCAATTGGAGAAACTAAGAAATACTGATAAAAATACTGAAGATCACCGTGAAAAGCCAAGCATCAATAGCCTGATGGCACCGCTTTCCGCTCAAGTGCTTGTGCAAAAAATCGAGCAAGCTGTAGACAATGGAGAAAAATATGAGAATATTCTTGAATATGTCAGAGAATATTCAAGCCAGAATGAAAAGGGAATTGAAGCGCTTCAATCCAGGCTTACATATTATGCCCAGACCGCTTCTCTTGGTTCAGTTGCCATTGTTATTCTCCATGAAATCTTGACCGGAATGACAGTAATCAAGCGCTTTTTACGCCGTGTTTCTAAAGAGTATTCTCCGTTTGATTCCAGAACCGAAGAATACTATAGAGACGCGGAAAAAAGCCATACACGGTTATTGGAAGTTGCAAAAAGTTTTGCGCCTTTGTATCGAGCAGACTTAAGGAACAGAAAAAATCAATGCATATTGCGAAACACTTTACTTAGTAGTGTAAGACTGGTGCAAGGGCAAAAATATGCAAAAGATGTCAGCATTAAAATTGATAATGTGCCTGAAATCAATATTGGAATGCATGAAGGTGAATTGCAGACAGTTTTTGTAAATCTTATGGATAACGCATGTTACTGGATGAAAAGCAATCAAGGCTCCAAGCAAATATCACTTGAATATAAGATTGTCAATAAAGACAGGCTGCAGATAACAATAAGTGATAATGGTCCTGGCATAAAAGAGAGCGATGCGCAGTTGATTTTCGATGCTGGAGTTACGGCCAAACCTCATGGAATAGGAATGGGCTTAACAATTGTTACTGAATTACTGAATTATTATAATGGTAAAATAGCAACTATTGTTCCTGGAACATTGGGTGGGGCAACTTTTGTTTTCGATGTACCTATAGCATGAATATAGAGAAAGGATATTGCTGATGAAGGTGCTTATAATTGATGACAGGCCTGAAGCTGTCAGAGGTATAAAAGACCATTGTGATGATAGTGGTTGGGAATGCAAACGCATTTCGTTTGATCAGTTTGATCGTGAATTTTCAGAGTTTGATCCAGATGTGGTAGTTCTCGATTGGAAAGATGACGCATCAGGCGATATGGAAGGTAACACCCTATTAGAAAGAATGTGGGAAAACGGATTTAAGCCTGTTATTATTTTTTCCGGTTATGCAGATTTAATTACATTGGACCAAAAGTATACTTCTAGTAATCTGGTGAAAATTCAATCAAAAGGTGATGAAGATCCGGTAATTAAATATCTGGATACTATTGAGAAATTTGTTCCTACGATTTCCATGTTAAAACACGATTTTAATGATGCACTTATTGTGGCTCTCAATTCAATTATACCCATGAGCAAGACAGATGGTATTACGGACGGTGTTATGCGCTTTGTCCTTGCAAAAAGAGTGTCAAACTATTTCGATGAGAATTGCAGTGAGAATGCACCACCATGGATTCAATATATTTGTCCTCCTATTGCTAAATCTTTGTGTGTTTGTGATATCATAAAAAAGGTTTCTCCTACCAAAGATGACCTGCTGAAAATAGGAGAACCAGACGAGTATCGTTTGATCCTAACTCCTTCTTGCGACATAGCACAAAATAAAGTGACTCATGCTCTATGTGCAAAGTGTTATGATAAAAATGTTTTTCATTCGTACCCTCCTAGAGATAACCCTACTAACGGTCAGATTAACAGCATAACCAGCCATCTGAATGCTGGCTATCATAACAATTATGTCTCACTACCTGCATTTCCTGAATCGTTACCCTATTTGACAGTTGACCTCAAGCAACTGGAGTTTATACCACTTGATAAAGTTGCATTAAATGTTGAGAGCATTAAGCCAGAACAACACGATTATTTTCGAGTGGCGTCTGTTGACAGCCCGTTTAGAGAACAAATTGTATGGGCCTATATGATTAATTCTTGTAGACCGGGTATGCCAGACCGAAATATGGACCTGTGGGCAAAGGAATTAATGAAACCATGATTGCAATTGACTTTTTTTGTGGCGGGGGCGGTTTGACGAGCGGGCTCATAGGAGCAGGCATATCTGTGCTCGGGGGATATGATAGTTGTCCTGACTACAAAGATACTTATGAAAAAAATAATAAAGCAAAATTTATATGTGCAGATATACGAAATGTAAATGCAGAGAAAATTTACGGAGAATTTCCAGCAATTAAGGGTAAAGAGGATCAGTTGCTTTTTTCTGGGTGCGCTCCCTGTCAGCCGTTCAGTTCGCAAAGACATGCAAAGACAGTTCATAAAGATGTCAATTTGCTTGTTGAATTTGGTAGGATTGTTGAGGCAATTAAACCGGCTCATGTTTTCGTTGAAAATGTGCCCGGTATTCGTGGAAAAGGGAAACAAGTTATTGACTCTTTTATTTCTGTACTAGAAAAAAGTGGATATTTGTATGACTATAAAGTTGTAAACGCAAAGGATTATGGTGTACCTCAAAATCGTCAGCGATTTGTATTAATTGCATCACGGTTCTTCAAACCCACAATACCAGAAGGAACATTTGGCGCAGGGAAAACACCATATCGCACCGTCAGAGATGCAATTGCAAAATTTCCAGAGATTAGTGCTGGTGGTCATAATGACTCTGTTCCAAACCATCAGGCATCGGCTTTATCTGCTTTAAATTTAGAGCGCATACAACATACACCCCATTCTGGTGGAGATAGACGCTCTTGGCCCCCTCGGTTAATTCTTAAATGTCACAACAATGGGCATATAGGGCATACAGATGTATATGGCAGAATGGATTGGGACAAAGTGGCACCTACGCTTACAGCGCGATGCTATAGCCTGTCCAATGGGCGATATGGTCATCCAACACAAAATAGAGCGATATCATTGCGGGAAGCAGCTGCACTTCAATCTTTTTCCGATGAATATGTATTCTACGGGACTTTTGTATCCATTGGAAGGCAAATCGGAAATGCTGTTCCTGTCAAAATGGCAGAAGTAATGGGCAAATACATTGTCCGTAGTGCAAAAAATGCCATGCTTTCTGAATGATCTCCATCTTAAAAATCCCCACATTTACAGCGAATTGTGTTAACCATACAGATCGTGGTTCACCAGGGACGCATAGTAGCTGTCAATGGTGGCCGGGGCATTATACAGGGCAGCCAGCAGATATTTCTTGATGTTGCGAACATAAGTGGTGTTCTCCCGCATACGGTCCATCACATACTCGATGTGGGAACTGTTCAGCTTCAGGAACCGGGATTTGACCACCTCCGCCGGATAGTCGTCCCCGGCAATGCGGATTGTCTCCCTGCGGGAACAGACTGTGTCCACCATGAGCTCCACCAACTCATTCAGCATATCCCGATCCAGCCGGCCATCCCGGCATAGATAGTCATACTCGATATTCTCCAAAATCAGTTCCCGGTATCCCTCTCGCTCCCGCATCCAGTCCTGTCCGGTCCGCTTGCCCCCTGCGGGGGTTTGGGGGCTTGATTGGATAGGATTTGATCTTTCCGTACTTGATGGATCCGTATTTTGTTCTTCAGGATGTCTTTTTTCTTTATTTAATTGCGGCCGGTTTTCCAGACATGGGTTATCCATATCCGGGTTTTCCGTATCTGGACAAGCCGTATCCGGCTCGTCCTCGCACGGCTGGCCCGTGTCCGGGGGATGTGGTGCCTCGTAGATGACATACTCCACATCCACAATCTTGCCCTTGCTGTCCCGGAGACGGTTGCGGACTATGTACCCGGCTCGCTCCAGTTCCTTCAGGGCTGATCCAATGCTGTCCGTGCCCTCTTTGCAGATTTTGGCCAGCCCCCTGGTGGTGTAGTTCCAGTTCTCCGGCAAGGACAGCATCATGGAGAGCAGCCCTTTGGATTTCAGCGACAGCCCCGCGTTGCGCAGATGGTGGTTGGACATCACCGTGTAGTCGCGGGTTTTCTCAATGCGAAATACCGCCATGTTATCACCTCCTTTCGGCGGTCTGGAAAAGTGTTCGTTTTCGGAGGAAAGATGGCCTCTATGCCGCCTGGATACCTCGGAGGGGAAAACTTATGGGTGGTGGCCTTCTGGCCCGTCGCAGAAGAAAAAGTGTGGAATTTTTGATCCATTTCAATACAGTTCTGAATGATATTGTAGGTATATTTATCTACAATAGAAGTAAAACTCCTATCTTTAGAATTATTTTATAATTTGAATGGCCAAATGAAAAATCCTTGTTTAAAGGAGGCAAACAGGATGTCTGATGTACTTACATCAGAACAACGGCACAAGTGTATGTCGCACATCAAAGGCAAAAACACCAAACCAGAACTGATTGTTCGCTCATGGTTACATAGACACGGATACCGCTTTAGGATACAATGTGCAAACTTGCCTGGAAAGCCTGATATAGTCTTAAAAAAACATAATTTAATTATTTTTGTTAATGGCTGCTACTGGCACAGGCATCCAGGATGCAAATATGCCTCAACACCTACTACAAATGTTGCTTTCTGGGAAGAAAAATTTTGTCAAAATGTTGCCCGCGACAAAAGAAATATTGAAAAACTTGAATGTAGCGGTTGGAATGTTTTGGTCATATGGGAATGCCAAGTAAAAAATGGCTCTTTTAAAGAAATTTTGGAGAATTACTTTGTAGGCCATTCTCGGGATTAGCAGGAGCAAAAAAGCACCATGGGATTTCCATGGTGCTTTTATAATTACATGATTTCGTCATCCAGCCCCTCCATCTTCAGCCAATCTTCAAAGGACTTCCTGGAGATGCGGATCATGTTGCCGATGCGGATCGTCTTGAACAACCCGGAGTTGGCGAGTTTATAGGCCGAAGCGCGGCCGATACCAAGAATGGCTGCGATGTCATTCACGGTGTATGTTCTGCTTTGGGGTGTCCCTTTTTCGTTGGTGCTCATAAAATGATCCTCCCTTGCTAATATGATTTTGAAATGGCCCCTGAAAGCCCTCTGTCACAAGGGGTTCCTGCTAATACCTTGCTAATACGACATTTGAAAAGCCGTTGTAAGGCAGCATATTTCAGGGGGATTTGTGCAAATTGACCTGCCTCCGGGCAGCACAATT
>CALWLV010000012.1 GCA_944381595.1 uncultured Roseburia sp. | reverse complement strand
GCCACTCTGAATTTCTCAAAAAATCGGCAGATTGGTACTTTGGGTAGACATATCTATTTTTTTAGTGCAGTTTGCGGAAACTCAAGAAAAATTTCAAAATCTCTTGCAATCATGTTGAAATTCGTGTATAGTTATATCAGATTCTGTACGACTGGCGGAAAGCTGATGAAAATCAGTGGCAGGTATACTGCAGGGGAGTACAGACAGATAAGCCGGCCGCCTGGGTGATACAATTTTTGTGTACCCAGACAACCGGTTTTTTTGTTTGGGAATGCGAAAACACTATTTTCAATGCATAAAGCAAAAGGAGGAAAACAGATGAATATGTTATCACTGGAAAAAGAACTTGAAAACAACACATATCCTGGAAGAGGTATCGTCATTGGAAAATCCGAAGATGGAAAGACTGCCGTGACAGCTTACTTTATTATGGGTAGAAGTTCAAACAGCAGAAACAGAGTGTTTGTGGAAGAGGGAGAGGGAATTCGTACCCAGGCATTTGATCCTTCTAAATTAGAAGATCCAAGTCTGATTATCTATGCACCGGTAAGGGTTTTGGGCCATCAGACGATTGTCACAAATGGAGATCAGACCGATACCATTTATGATGGTTTAAAAGAAGGACTGACCTTTGAACAGTCTTTGAGAAGCAGGGAATTTGAGCCGGATGCTCCAAATTATACACCTAGAATTTCAGGACTCATGGAAATTAAAGATGGTAAATTTGATTATTCCATGTCTATTTTAAAGAGTAATCATGGTAATCCGGAGAGTTGTAACCGTTACACATTTTCTTATGAAAATCCTGCAGCGGGAGAAGGTCGTTTTATTCACACTTATATGCATGATGGAAATCCGCTTCCAAGTTTTGAGGGAGAACCAAAATTGGTGGAGATTCAGGGCGACATTGATACCTTTGCAAACAAAGTATGGAATAGTCTGAACGAAGAAAATAAGGTTTCCCTGTTTGTACGGTTCATCGATATTGCAACAGGAAACTATGAGACAAGAATTATTAATAAAAATCATGAATCGGAGGAATAAGAAATGAACGAAATTCAATTAAAATATGGCTGTAATCCAAACCAGAAACCTTCCAGAATTTTTATGGAAAATGGAAGCGACCTTCCTGTTACCGTATTAAACGGAAAACCGGGATATATTAATTTCCTGGATGCATTTAATGGCTGGCAGTTAGTGAAGGAATTAAAGAAGGCAACCGGACTTCCGGCAGCAACTTCCTTTAAACATGTGTCTCCTGCCGGAGCAGCAGTGGGACTTCCGCTGGATGACACATTGGCAAAGATTTACTGGGTAGATGATTTGGGTGAATTATCCCCTCTTGCAAGTGCTTATGCAAGAGCAAGGGGTGCAGACAGAATGTCTTCTTTCGGTGATTTTATTGCTTTATCCGATGTGTGCGATGTGGATACTGCAAGATTGATTAAAAGAGAAGTTTCCGATGGTGTAATTGCACCGGGTTACACAGAAGAAGCGCTTGAAATCTTAAAAGCAAAGAAAAAAGGAAATTACAATGTGATTCAGATTGATCCGGAATATGTACCGGCAGAGTTAGAGAGAAAACAGGTGTTTGGCATTACGTTTGAACAGGGTAGAAATGAACTGGATATCAATGGTGATTTATTGTCCAATATTGTAACAGAAAATAAAGAGATTCCGGAATCTGCTCTTATTGATATGAAGATTGCATTAATCACATTGAAGTATACCCAGTCCAATTCCGTATGCTATGTAAAGGGTGGACAGGCAATTGGTATCGGAGCAGGACAACAGTCCAGAATCCATTGTACCAGACTGGCAGGACAGAAGGCGGATAACTGGTTCCTTCGTCAGGCACCTCAGGTATTGAATTTACAGTTCGTGGATGGACTGGGACGTGCGGACAGAGATAATGCCATCGATTTGTATATCGGAGAAGAGTATATGGATGTGCTGGCAGAAGGTGCATGGCAGAGAATCTTCAAAGAAAAGCCTCCTGTATTCACTGCAGAAGAAAAACGTACATGGTTGGATCAGAATCAGGATGTTATCTGCGGTTCTGACGCATTCTTCCCATTCTCAGATAATATCGAAAGAGCACATAAAAGTGGCGTAAAATACATTGCACAGCCAGGTGGTTCTGTAAGGGATGATTTAGTAATCCAGTGTGCAGACAAATACAACATGGTTATGGCATTTACAGGAATTCGTTTATTCCATCATTAAAATAGACAATATTTTTTACAGGATTGCTTGACATTTTATAAGCAATCCTGTAAAATTATTACTTTAGTACAATAAATTAATAAATAAAGGAGAAAAAACATGTGGGAAGCAATCAATAATTGTCTGCAAACCATCGATGATCTCGTGTGGGGCGTACCTCTGATGGTGTTAATTATCGCAGGAGGCATCCTTCTTACTGTAAGACTGGGATTATTGCAGATAAGACGTCTTCCATTGGCATTAAAATGGATGGTAAAAAATGAAGAGGACGGAGAGGGTGAAGTAACTTCTTTTGGAGCCTTATGTACCGCATTGTCAGCAACCATCGGAACCGGTAATATTGTAGGAGTGGCAACAGCAGTCTGTGCCGGTGGTCCGGGTGCATTATTCTGGATGATTGTGGCAGCATTTTTTGGAATGGCAACAAAATATTCCGAAGGTCTTCTGGCAGTGAAATACCGTGTGGTGGACAAGGATAATCATACACTTGGAGGTCCGTTCTACTATATCGAACAGGGAATGGGACAAAAGTGGAAATGGATGGCAAAGGTTTTTGCATTCTTTGGCGTCTGTGTTGGTTTATTCGGAATTGGAACATTCTCACAGGTAAATGGAATTTCATCTGCTGTACAGAATTTCTTTGATCCAAATGAAGTACATACGGTAGAAATTCCAGGACTTGGTACCTATTCGTGGACAGTTGTGATTGCATCTTTGATTCTGGCATTTTGTGTGGCACTTGTATTAATCGGAGGAATTAAGCGAATTGCCAATGTATCTCAGATTGTTGTTCCGTTTATGGCAATCCTGTATGTTGGATTTTGTCTGATATTGATTCTTTGCAACATCACCAAAATTCCAGATGCAGTGGTAACAATTGTAAAGGGTGCATTTAACCCACAGGCAGTAACAGGTGGTGTGGTAGGTTCCATGCTGGTTGCAATGCAGAAGGGCGTAGCCAGAGGTATCTTTTCAAATGAAGCCGGACTTGGTTCTGCACCAATTGCAGCAGCAGCAGCTAAGACAAAGGAACCGGTACGCCAGGGACTGGTATCCATGACCGGTACGTTTATTGATACGATTGTAATCTGTACCATGACCGGTCTTGCAATTGTAATGACCGGTGCATGGCAGGTAGAAGGTCTGGAGGGAGTGGAAGTAACCACTTATGCATTCCAGAACGGACTGCCGTTTCAAAGTCAGGTGTCAGCTTTTGTGCTGATGATTTGTCTGGTGTTCTTTGCTTTTACAACCATTCTTGGATGGGATTATTATTCCGAGCGTTGTCTGGAATATCTGACAAACGGAAATATGAAGAAAGTAAAGATTTATCGTTGGATTTATATCTTTGCAGTATTTATCGGACCGTATATGACAGTTTCTGCTGTATGGACCATTGCAGATATTTTCAATGGTTTGATGGCATTGCCAAACATGATAGCATTGTTTGCATTGAGCGGTGTGGTTGTGAAAGAAACAAAAGATTTTTTTGCTCAGAAAAAGCATAAAATGAATTGAGAGAATCCATGAGAGAAAAACAAAATAAAAAAGTAATTCTCTGGATCCTGATTGCCGTATGGATGACAGTAATCTTCCTGTTTTCTTCTCAGAATGGAGAAGAATCCGGCAAACTCAGCCAGGGATTTTTGAGAAACTTTATGATGTGGTTCCTGCCGGAGAATACTCCGGTGGGAATTTTGAGCACATTGGAATATCTGGTGCGAAAAGCAGCTCATATGGCAGAATATGGCATCCTTGCAATTCTGGTATTGCTGCAGATTTATTGCTATGGATGGTTTCGGCACCACTGGAAGAAAATACTGGCGGCTGTTATTTTTATTTTCATATATGCCCTGACAGATGAGTTTCATCAGTTATTTATTGGAGGAAGAACAGGGCAGTTGAAAGATGTACTGATTGATACTTGTGGGGGATTGATAGGGGCGATGATTGTATTTTGGACTCAAAAACAAAAAGATAGAAAATCAGAGAATGGAGGTAACATATGATTTCACAGAAAATGGAAGGATTTTTGCAGAACAACTCCGCAATCCGGGCAATGTTTGAAGAGGGAAAACGACTGGCGTCTATTTATGGGGCACAAAATGTATACGATTTTAGTCTTGGGAATCCCAATGTTCCTGCTCCAAAGGCGGTAAATGATGCCATTAAAAATATTTTGGATGAGGAAGATCCGGTATTTGTACATGGTTATATGAGCAATGTAGGTTATGAGGATGTGAGACAGACCATTGCAGAATCCATCAATGAGAGATTTGGCACAAAGTTTGGCAGTGAAAATCTGATTATGACTGTGGGTGCGGCAAGTGGATTGAATGTTATTTTTAAAACATTATTAAATGAGGGAGACGAAGTGATTGCTTTTTCTCCATATTTTGTGGAATATAATGCTTATGTCACAAACTATGATGGGGTATTAAAGGAAGTACCATGCCCTGGACCTGATTTTTTGCCAAACGCAGAAAAGCTGGCAGCAGCCATTACCCCAAAGACAAGAGCGGTCATTATGAATAATCCAAATAATCCAACCGGCGTAGTATATCCGGTGAAGATTATTGAAGAGATAGCAGCTGTATTAGAAGCGAAGCAGAAAGAATATGGTACAGATATTTATCTCATTTCGGATGAACCATATCGAGAGCTTGTTTATGGTGATGTGGAGGTACCATATCTTACGAAGTATTATCGCAATACCATTGTGGGATATTCTTTTAGCAAATCTTTATCCCTTCCGGGAGAGCGAATTGGATATCTTGTAATTCCGTCCGAGATTTCTGACTATCAGAACGTATATGATGCAGCAGCCATTGCCACTCGTATTCTTGGATATGTCAATGCACCATCTCTCATGCAGCGTGTTGTGGCAAGGGCCATTCATGAGAAAACAGATGTGGCATATTACGACAAGAATCGAAAGTTTTTATATGAATTACTTACGAGTCTTGGGTTTGAATGCGTTAAACCGGAAGGAGCTTTCTATCTCTGGTTAAAAACCCCGATGGAAGATGAAAAAGAATTCTGTGCCATTGCCAAAGAGTATCATTTAATTCTTGTACCGGGAAGTTCTTTTAAATGCAGTGGTTATGTAAGAATTGCATATTGTGTTTCTCACGAGACAATTCTTCGTTCTGAAGATGCATGGAAGAAATTGGCACAAAGAGTACTGACCAGATAAAGGAGTATCGATATGGAAGAATGGAAGAACAATATAAGGCGGGTGACGCCTTATGTGGCAGGAGAGCAGCCGCAGGAAACGGATATGGTAAAATTAAATACCAATGAATGTCCCTATCCTCCATCACCGGAAGTGGAAAAAGTATTAAAGGAAGTGGATGTGAACCAATTCCGTCTGTATCCGGATCCGGAGGCCACACAGCTTGTGAATGCACTGGCAGAGTTTTATCAGGTTGATTCTGATATGATTTTTGTTGGAACCGGTTCGGATGATGTCATTGCAAATGCATTTCAGACATTTTTTAATTCGGATAAACCGATTCTCTTCCCGGATATTACTTATTCTTTTTATCCGGTATGGGCAGATTTGTATCGCGTGAAATATGAAACGCCTGCACTGGATGAGAATTTCCGCATCAGACCGGAAGATTATGAGAAGGAAAATGGTGGAATTATTTTTCCAAATCCCAATGCACCAACCGGTTTGTTTGAAGAATTGGATACCATAGAGAGAATCGTAAAGAATAATCAGAAGTCCATTGTCATCATCGATGAGGCATACATAGATTTTGGCGGGGAATCAGCACTGAAATTATTGCCAAAATATAAAAATCTCCTGGTAGTCCAGACTTTTTCCAAATCACGTTCCATGGCAGGTATGAGAATTGGATTTGCAATTGGAAATCCGGAATTGATTCAGGCCATGAAGGATGTGAAATATTCCATTAACTCTTACACCATGAGCCAGGTATCGATTCAGACCGGAGCGGCTGCAGTGAGAGACAGAGTATATTTCGATGAAACAAGAAAAAAAATCATGGAAACCAGAGAGTGGACAAAAAAAGCACTGGCAGAATTAGGGTTTACTTTCCCGGATTCCAAAGCAAACTTTATATTTGCAACACATGAGGGATGGGATATTGTAGATTTATTTGAATATCTGAGGAAAAAGAAGATATTTGTAAGACACTGGAACCAACCGGCAATCAAACATTATATGAGAATTACCATTGGAACAGATGTGGAGATGACCCGTCTGATAGAAGAAATCAAACAGTACAAGGAGAAATTATGTTTATAAAAATATTAGGTGGATTTTTGATGGCACTGGCAGACAGTGTCCCTGGTGTGTCAGGTGGTACTGTGGCCTTTATCATCGGTATTTACGACGAGTTTATTACATCGTTAAATAACATTGTCTCCAGGGATAAACAAAAGAGAATGGCGGCAATTAAATTTCTCATTACCATGGGAAGTGGCTGGATCGTTGGAATGGCCATTGCGTCACTTGTGATTAAGGCTGTATTTGAAAAAAATATTTATGAAATCAGCTCTTTGTTTTTGGGATTTGTATTATTTGCAATTCCGATTATTTTCGTAGAAGAGAAAGATGCATTTATTGGAAAATATAAAAACATTGTATTTTTAATTTTTGGTGCGGCACTTGTTTGCGTGATTACCTATTTGTCAGGATATATCACCGGATCAGGCGTTAGTCTTGCCTTTGGTGAATTTGGTGTAG
>CALWLV010000011.1 GCA_944381595.1 uncultured Roseburia sp. | reverse complement strand
GATTAAGACAAATATCATAAAAATAATAAATAGGGCAGGGACTGCCCGAATTAACGCCTGTGGAGACAGTAGGTAGCGAGGTCTATGAAGCAGGAAGCCCATTGGCTTTAGACAATGGGTAGTTCACGAACGAAGGATATCAGGTATTTAAATTCTATCAGGCAGCAGATGCTTTGGAGTGTGTGAAGACACAGAATGTGAGTATGGCTATTTTGGATGTTATGCTGCCGGATATGGATGGGTTTACGCTCTGTCGGAAAATACGTGAAAATCACCTGTTTCCGATTATTATGCTCACTGCAAAAGTAGAAGATGTCGATAAGATTACAGGTCTGACCCTGGGTGCGGATGACTATATTACAAAACCCTTTAATCCCTTGGAATTAATTGCCCGCGTTAAGACGCAGCTGCGTCGTTATATCCGTTATAACGCAGGGGAACAGGCACCCGGAGAAACAGACAGTTTTGATATCAAAGGTCTTCATATTTCCCGAAACAATCACAAATGCACTTTGAATGGCAAAGAATTAACACTGACGCCGATTGAATTTAATATTCTTTGGTGTTTGTGTGAACATCAGGGAAATGTAGTGTCATCGGAGGAGTTATTTGAAACAGTATGGGGGGAAAAGTATCTGGATAATAACAATACGGTCATGGCGCATATCGCAAGACTTCGTGAGAAAATGAAGGAACCGCCGAGGCGTCCAAAATACATTAAAACAATATGGGGGGTGGCTATATCATTGAATCATAAAAAAATATTACGTCAATATGTTATCGCTCTCATTGGGTTTTCCGGGGGCGTTATCCTGCTTGTTGCCCTTGCGTGGATGGCCTGTAACAGCGTAATCTGGCAGCCATATGATCCCCTTTATCAAATACTTCATTTTGTGGAAGAACATTTCACATTGTTTTTTTGCATTATTATTTTGAGCGGCTGGGCTTTTATCGGCTATCATTTTATGTCAAAACCTCTTCGATATCTGGATGACATCATTGTTGCATCGGCCGAACTGGCGAAGCCATCAGAGGAACCCATTATTTTGCCGGATGAAATGAAAAATGTACAGGATAAACTCAATTCCATTCGAGAACAGGCACTTCGAAATGCTTTCCTTGCCAAAGAGGCGGAGCAGAGAAAAAACGATTTGATTGTTTATCTGGCCCATGATTTAAAAACGCCTTTGACCAGCGTCATCGGATATCTTACACTGCTTCAGGACGAACCTCAGATTTCTTCAGAGCTTCGAGAAAAATATATCGGCATTGCGTTGGATAAGGCAGAACGGTTGGAGGATTTGATCAATGAATTCTTTGATATTACCCGTTTTAATTTAACCACATTGACATTGGAAGTAGAACGAATCAATCTTAGCCGGATGCTGGAACAGATTACAAACGAATTTTATCCGATTTTAGCGGAAAAAGAACTGACATGGCATACTGAAATTCCACCGAATGTGGAAATACTCTGTGATCCGGACAAAATGGAGCGTGTCTTTGATAATCTGATTCGTAATGCGGTGAATTACAGCTATTTTAAATCCGTCATTTCTCTATCCCTGAAACCGGAAGAAGAGTCTGTTGCAATCATAGTAAAAAATCATGGGAAAACCATTCCCCCGGATAAATTGAATCGGATTTTTGAACAATTCTATCGAATTGATTCTTCCAGATCTTCCAAGACAGGGGGTGCAGGGCTTGGCCTTGCAATTTCCAAAGAAATCATCGAACTTCATGGCGGCACCATAGGTGCGGAGAGTGAAGATGAAAGTATTTGCTTTACCATACATCTTCCATGGGATTGTCATAAAATCGTATGATTTTCATGAGAAAAATGTTAGAGAAACAATAAGAAAAACAAAAATATCCATCCCATTGTTTTGATACAATGAAGGAAAGAAAAAATTTTCATGTAAAGTTTATTTCTGAGCAATACTAAATACTAAGAAAAGAGAGTATCAAAATGAGAGGTGGATGTAAAATGAAAAAAGCAAAAAACAGTAAATATAAAAAACGAAAACATAGGAAAAGAAACCAGTTTGGGGCATTGATTTGGATTCTTGCCTGTGTGACCATGATTGTCTTTGGATATTGCAAATTGATGAATCAGGCTGATGCACAGCCGGTGCCGGCCAATGTGGGGACATGGAAGGAAACTTATTCCACATATCTGCAGGAGTTATTAGAACGAAATGAGGAGATGGAGGATTTTGTCAAACATTATGATCAGCGGGCAGAATATCAAAATCAGAAAATTGATTTATCCGGGGATTATACGCCGGGAGAGGTTCCACTTCTTATGCAGTGGGATAAGCGATGGGGGTATGATGCATATGGACCGGATATGATAGGGATTGCGGGCTGTGGTCCTACCTGTCTTTCCATGGCATATATTTATTTAACCGGAGATACCAGTATGAATCCAAGGGAGATGGCAGAGTATGCATATGAAAACGGATATTACAGCAATCAGGGAACATCATGGAGTCTTTGGACAGAAGGTGTCAGGGGACTTGGATTGTATGGAGAAGAAGTGTCTCTAAACGAGAATAGTATGGAGAATGCACTGGATCATGGAGCGGTATTGGTTTGCAGTATGGCGCCGGGAGATTTTACGACGGAAGGGCATATGATAGTGATTCGGGGATATGATGAAGATGGATTCTTTGTCAATGATCCCAATCGGAAATCGAACAGTAGAAAACAGTGGACTTTCCAACGATTGGAAGGACAAATAAAAGGAATGTGGGCCCTTTCCGGAAACTCTTTTGAATGAAATTATCAGAAAAAATAGATTTTTTATGAAATTAACAAAAAAATCACAATATGATTATTGATTTATGCCAAGACTAACAGTATACTATTAGATAAGATGAATGTCCCATATCAATATTTATGGGGGATTCATGGATAAAATATAGTTACAGAAAGAGGACAGCATGGATAATAATGAAAACAGACCATATCAGAATGGCAATCATAATAATGATAACAAAGACAATAAGAAAAACAGGCAAAAACTGATTACCATTGGAATTGCCCTGCTTGTTACTTTGCTCCTGGTATCAATGTTCAGCACAGTGATGCAGAGTACTTCCAGAAAAGAGATTAAATATAGTGAATTTCTGGAAATGCTGGATAATGATGAAGTAAAGGAAGTGGAAGTAACCTCCAGTGGTATGATTTTGATTTATCCGGAGGAGGAACGATACACTCTGACCGGTGAGAAGTTTGCATATTGGACAATGGCGCTGAGTGCAGACCGATTACAGGATCAGTTGGAAGACTCCGATGTGGCTTGGAAAGTCAATGATGAGAGTACAAATTCAGTGATTCTGGAATTTATTGTATCCTGGATACTTCCATTTGTATTGATTTACTTTATCATGGGATTTTTCCTGAGAAGAATGGCCGGCGGCATGGGTGGCGGCGGAATTATGGGAGTCGGAAAGTCCAATGCCAAGATGTATGAGCAGAAGAAGACCGGAGTTACATTTAAGGATGTAGCAGGACAGGATGAAGCCAAGGAATCTTTGAAAGAAATCGTAGATTTCCTTCATAATCCGGGAAAATACTCCAGAATTGGAGCAAAGCTTCCGAAGGGAGCATTGCTGGTAGGACCTCCGGGAACCGGTAAAACACTTCTTGCCAAAGCTGTTGCAGGTGAGGCAGAGGTACCATTTTTCTCCTTGTCCGGTTCTGATTTCGTAGAGATGTTTGTAGGTGTGGGTGCATCCAGAGTACGTGATTTGTTTAAGCAGGCACAGCAGGCGGCACCATGTATTATTTTTATCGATGAGATTGATGCCATTGGTAAGAGCAGAGATTCCCGTTATGGCGGTGGAAATGATGAGCGGGAACAGACATTGAATCAGTTGTTATCGGAGATGGATGGATTTGATTCTTCCAAGGGTCTGATTATTCTGGCAGCGACAAACCGTCCGGATGTATTGGATAAAGCGTTGTTAAGACCGGGACGATTTGACCGCAGAATTATTGTAGATAAGCCGGATTTGAAAGGTCGTGTGGAAACATTGAAGGTACATTCAAAGAATGTGCTGATGGATGAGACCGTAGATTTAGAAGAAATCGGATTGGCAACTTCCGGAGCAGTAGGCTCTGATTTGGCAAATATGGTAAATGAAGCAGCCATTAACGCTGTAAAGAATGGAAGACAGGCCATTTCGCAGGCAGATTTACTGGAGGCAGTGGAAGTAGTCATTGCAGGAAAAGAGAAGAAAGACCGTATTTTAAATGAGGTAGAGAAGAAGACCGTTGCTTACCATGAAGTGGGTCACGCTTTGATTACAGCTTTGGAAAAGAAGGCAGAACCGGTGCAGAAGATTACCATTGTGCCAAGAACCATGGGTTCCCTTGGTTATGTTATGCAGGTTCCGGAAGAGGAAAAATATCTGATGACCAAGGACGAGCTTCTTGCAAGAATCGTCACACTGTTGGGTGGACGTGCTGCAGAAGAAATTGTATTTGATACGGTCACAACTGGTGCTTCCAATGATATGGAGAAAGCAACAGACTTGGCAAGAGCCATGATTACGCAGTATGGTATGTCAGAAAAATTTGGTCTGATGTGTCTGGAGAAAGTAGAGGATTCTTATTTGTCAGGAAGAACAGTTCTGAACTGCTCTGACAGTACCTATACCGAAGTAGATACGGAAGTAAAAGAACTGTTGAAACAGTGTTATGAGAAGGCTAAGAAGATGCTTTCTGAAAACAGAGAAGCGATGGATCGTATTGCGGAATATCTGTATCATAAGGAAAATATTACCGGAAAACAGTTTATGGCATTGTTTGAAGGCAGAGACCCGGATGCAAAAGAGCCGGTGAAACTGGAAAAACCAGAGGAGACAGAAGAGAAAACAGAGACTGAAGAATAAAATAAAGGGGCCGTTGCAAAATAGATGAGTAATCATCTATGGAGCAATGGCTCCATTTTTTTTGTCTGAAAACAGAAAACGGACTCCCAAGAGTCCGTAATCCATGGTATAATTAGATATGAACACTAACCAAAAATACCATAAAAATTATACCAAGTTCGGAGAAACTTATCAACTGGTTTTGCCATTAAGTTTGGAAGGTTTGGTTCCTGATGATGATTCTGTCCGACTGCTGAGCCACGAATTGGAGGAATTAGATTACAGCTTGCTGTATCAGGCTTACTCTGCCAAAGGCAGAAATCCGGCAGTGGACCCTAAGACCATGTTCAAGATCCTGACCTATGCTTATTCGCAAAATATTTATTCTTCCCGAAAGATTGAAACGGCGTGTAAACGTGATATTAACTTTATGTGGCTGCTTGCCGGACAAAGGGCACCGGACCACAGCACGATTGCCCGTTTTCGTACCGGCTTCCTGGCAGATGCCTGTGAAGATCTCTTCTATCAAATGGTAAAGAGGTTGGAAAATGCCGGTGAGCTGTCAAAGGAAACGGTTTTTATCGACGGAACAAAGCTGGAGGCCTGTGCAAACAAGTATACCTTTGTCTGGAAAAAATCCATAGGGAAATGGGAAACGAAAATGTTTCAGAAAATACAGGAGGCAGTCTCGCTTCTGAATCAGGAGTACATACAGAGTTTTCGTGTAACGGAAGATACAAGGACACAGGATCTTCAGAAAATCTGTCAGTTTCTGGAACAGGTCTGCAAAGACCGGAATACGGTTTTTGTCCATGGCAGAGGAAAACGGAAAAGCCGCAACCAGAAGTATCTGGAACTGTTCCGGCGTTTTTTGGAACGCCAGACAATCTACGACTGGCACACAGCCAGCTTTCAGGGTCGGAATAATTATTGCAAGACTGATCCGGATGCAACATTTATGCATATGAAAGAGGATCATATGCGTAACGCCCAGTTAAAACCGGGATATAACGTACAGATTGGAGTGGACAGTGAATACATTGTAGCAGCGGATATTTTCCAGGATCGGAATGACGTCTGGACTCTTGTACCCTTTTTAAAGAGAATGAAAGAAAGATTGGGATTCCGTTATCCAAGTGTGACTGCGGATTCCGGATATGAAAGTGAAGAAGGGTATACATACCTGCGGGAACAGGGGCAGAAGCCTTATATCAAACCGCAGACTTATGAGAAATGGAAAAAGAGGAGCTTTCAGAAGGATATCAGTAAGAGGGAAAACATGGATTATGATGAAAGGACGGATATCTATACCTGCCATGCCGGTAGAAAGCTGCGGCCGCTCTTCCTGAAAAAGCAGAAAAGTAAAAGCGGCTATGAATCAGAAGTAACTGTCTACGAATGTGAAGATTGCACCGGCTGTCCCCATAAAGAGAAATGTACGAAAGCAAAAGGGAACAAACGGCTATACGTCTCCAAAAGCTTTTTGGAAAAACGTCAGGAGTCATATGAAAACATTCTGAGCGAGACAGGGATCCTGTACCGGATGAATCGTTCGATACAAGTGGAAGGAGCCTTCGGAGTCTTGAAAAATGATTATGAATTTCAAAGATTTCTGCTCCGAGGGAAAACCAAAGTAAAACTGGAGATTCTTTTACTTAGTATGGGCTATAATCTCAATAAACTTCACGCTAAGATACAGAATAACCGAACCGGAAAACATCTGTTTCCGGTGAAGGAATCGGCTTAAGAATGGAAGAAAACGGATAGCCTTATTAAAGTGCGCAAAAAAAACGGAAGTAATCCACAAACTGAGTGGATTACTTCCGTTTTTCTTTCAGATGGAGCGAAGGCATCGCTCCATCATCGAATTTGATAATTTTGCAACAGCCCCTTTTTCGTGCGCCTTGCGGTGCACGTTTCTAACGGGTGAGAGTCCCTAATCCGCCCTGGTAGTGGGAAGGATACAGCCAAGACCAAGGGTGTCCTATTCATAACAATGATTATGATTAACGTGAGAGTAATCTGCGTAGATGAGGGCTATGTATACGTGGTGGACATGGATTTGGAAAAGTTCTTTGACACGGTATGCCAAAGTAAACAGATAATAGAAGGAAAACTATTTTTTTAAGTGAACTGGAAGAAAACAGAGGTAGCTCATATCAGCAAAGTAAAATACCTTGGATACACCTTTTATAGATACAAGGGAAAAATCTGGTATTCTATAAAAACTAAGGAACCGCCGTGTACCGAACGGTATGCACGGTGGTGTGGTTGGTGCGCTCATTCATGAAGGATATGAATATGTGCGCTTATTATTCAGGGGCAGCTTCGAGATATTGCAGAGCAATGCTTCCGTTTTCATTTGAAGGAGAATTTTTAGAAAAAGAAAAAAGGGAAGAAATCAGGACTTGACGATTTTGGAATATAAGGTGGTAAAGGAAATGGAAAAACCAGAGTCTATTTCGGGGGACATTGGCAGAAGTGAGAAAGAGCTTGCCGGACTGAAGGATTCTATAGAACTTAACAAGGCATTGTTTGATTATGCAAAAGACGAGTTGGAAGCTAATTTTGAAGCAATGGAAAGGGATTTGGCAGAGATTCTAAGGTGGAAAGGGAAACAGAAAAGGCTGTGGCAGGAGTATGAGGAGTGGAGACGGAGATAGTAGATAGTATGACAATTATATAATGAATAAAAGTACACAAAAATCTTTATTATTAAAGATTTTTGTGTTACAATGAAGAAAAACGAAATGGAGATAAATGCTATGTCAGAGCAGACGATACAAGATGGTTTGGTTCTTAATAGTGACAAACAAATAGTTATTTTTTTTGAGATGAAGGAACCTAAAAAGAAAGCCTTATTAATAGAATTACCGAATTAACAGAAATTGTAGTAGTATAGGAGAACTAGCCATGGCAAGAGAAAAGAAAGATGGAAAACACATTAATTTGTATATTGAAAAAGAAATATTAGAACAACTTGAAAAATATTGTGAAAAGGTTGGACAAACGAAAACTATGGCAATTGAAAGAATTTTAAAGCAATATTTAGACTCGTTGGAGAATTAGTCTATGGATAGAGAGGAGTTTCAATGGAGAATTGGCTTGAAAATCCGTATATGAACATAATTTTAAAGTTGTCTTCTGCGAGGCAAAAGCAGACAGAGGATGAATTGAATAAACTGGAAGAAGAATTAAAAAAGGAAAATCGTTTTTTTCCACAGAACAAAATAGTAGAAAAAATAGATAGATTAGTTGATGCACCTCATAGAATTTTACAATCAGGAACTATTATCTATAGGGCAAGAACAAAACATTAATGAAAGAAGTTGTCCCTAATATTAATGAAAATGTTGATATGTATGGCATAATACAGATAGCTTTTTATTTGCAAAAAAACGAAGATAAGATGCAGTTATGGAATAAAAAAATAGAGAAACTTTCTGATTTTACATGCAATTATAAAGATGCAAAAGAAGGGAAACATTTTGAACAATCGATAGATTTGTCGGTGATTGGAAATCGTTTTGCACAACCGAATTATAGCGGTGAAGAAGTATATTTGGCAACACAATATATTAGTGAATATGTAAAACATTTAAAAGATAAAAGTGGAAAAAATATTTTTGATGGTTTATGCTTCAAAAGTTCATTAGATGGAAAAGGATATAATTATGTACTATTTGATGTTTTGAGACCTAAATACAGAATTAAAAATTCATCAGTGTACCAAGTGCTGGATTTAGTGGGGAATCTACAGTTGCAGTTACCGTTGTTAGAAGAAAATATTAATGGAATGATTGATTGTGCATTTGTTAAATGTTAAAGTGTGGGTGAGGTGTTTTCGTGACGAGAGAATATTTAAAAAAGCTAATTCGTACAGGAGAGAAAATAGATGTTGAGTTCAAAAGATCAAAAGATAAATTGAATAAAGATTTATATGAATCAGTATGTTCTTTCAATAACAGGGATGGAGGACATATATTTCTTGGTGTGATAGATGGAACAAAAGAAATCTGTGGAGTAAATCCAGATGAAATAGATAAGATGAAAAAGGATTTTACCACAGCTATAAATAATCCGAATAAAATATATCCACCGATTTATCTGACACCAGAGGAGTATGAACTTGATGGGAAAAAGATTATTTATATCAGGGTGCCGGAAGGAGCACAGGTAAGAAGATTAAATGGTCGAATCTTTGACAGGACATATGAGGGTGATATAGACATTACAGATAATGCAGAATTGGTATACAAAATGTATGCGAGAAAACAGAGTACTTATTTTGTAAATAAAGTTTATCCAAAACTGGGACTGGAATTTTTGGATCGTGATGTTATTCGCAGAGCAAAAAAAATGGCAATGGGAAGAGTGGAAAATCACCCATGGACCAATATGAGTGAGGAAGAAATTCTCAGAAGTGCAGGTTTGATATTGACAGAGCCGGAAAGCGGGAAAGAGGGAATTACATTAGCGGCTATTTTGCTTTTTGGTAAAGACAGTACGATTATGTCAGTATTGCCACAGTATAAGACAGATGCGATATATCGTGTAAAGAATATGGATCGTTATGATGACAGAGAAGTGATTATTACCAATCTTGTGGATAGCTTTAGGCGATTGATGGATTTTGGAAAAAAACATTTGAATGATGTTTTTGTAACCGAGGGCGACCAAAGTATCAGTGCCAGGGATAAAATTCTTAGAGAGGTTGTATCTAATATTCTGGCACACAGGGACTATGCAAATGCTTATACAGCACAGTTTGTGATTGAAAGAGATAAATTGTATACAAAGAATAGTAATTTGCCACATGGACATGGAGAATTGCATCTTGG
>CALWLV010000010.1 GCA_944381595.1 uncultured Roseburia sp. | reverse complement strand
CATTCCTGTTCCTCCAGGCCTCCAATGGAGGAGATGTAAAAGCCATAAGAAGAACCTTCCTTTACATAAGAAATTCCATAATCCTTGCAGGCATTCTCCAATGCCTGTAATACGGTCTCCCCTTTCTTCACCACTGTTTTGGCATTTAAAAAAATGCCATTTTCCGGTATTTGAGCCGAAGTATTTAAATCCGGGTTTTGCAGTACCGCATCACAACTGATTGTAATGCTGACTACAATATCCTTTGTTTCTTCCTGTTTCTTAGTGGTTGTTTCTATTTTGATTGCATCTGTTTCTGTGGTGGTTTCTTTGTGTTCTTCTTTTTTTGTCGTAATATGTTCTGTTCTTTGTGTGGTACTCTGTGGTAATTCCTGCTCCGTTACACTTGTCTGACTGTGATTCTCAGATTCTATCTGTGGCAGAGTTGTCCCAGATTCTTTCTGCATCGATGTACTATCTGATTCCTCCTGCGAAACGACCATTTGCTCTGTGGTAGTTTCGTTTTCCTCATGTTCCGTCACATCATGAACCGCACTTATGGATGTTTCTTCCTCTTCTAATTCAGCCAGAATACTTTGCCGTTCTGATGCAGACTGTTTTTCTCTGGCATTATGCTCACTGACGGTTTCAATCTTCATCTGAGAACATACCACTGCCAAAAAAATCACAAGGATTACTGCCCCAAGGCAGTAACCCTTTCTATGATAGATCCACGCTCTGATTTTAGTAATCCGTTCTTTCATCTTTTCTTCCCTTTAAAGTGATGGCAATACCTGCGGCAATGCAAAGTAATGTCACGAAAAGTATCCCTGTATGGTTATCACCAGTGTTTGGTACGGTCTGTTCTTCATCCTGTCCTTCACTCTGTGATTCTGTTGCCTGCAAGGTTGTTGTTTCCGATTCCGTCATGCTCTCCGGTTCCGTTGTTATCTCCAGTTCCGTTGTTATCTCCAGTTCCGGTGTTTCTTCTGTGACAGACAGGTCAAAAATCCACTGTCCATCCAGAGCTTTATCATATGCCACTAATCCCCAGAGTATATCCACAGTTGAAGCCAAATTATCCCGTCCTCCATAAGTATAGGCACCTCTGGTAGTTTCTGATTTAAACTGCTGTGTTCCCTGATAAAAAACTTCTGCCTTTTCCATATCACCAAACTCAGAAACAAAACGCAGGGCAAGTCCTGTTGAATTTGGACTTGGCGCACCGTAAAAGACAATGGCACCGGTTTCATCACGCTGCTCATAAGTCCAGCCAAGGGATTTTTCTATCTTTTCCGATATTCCATCATATTCCAAACTGGAAGCCGCCAGTTTCTCCTTTACCTGATTCATGGCAGGGGAAATTTCTCTTCCACTGTCCATTACTTCCTGTAAGTATAAAGCTGAAAATACACTTGCATTATTATCTGCACTGACTCCCCAGTAATCAATTCCGATACCGGATTCATTTTCTACATAATACTCTTCTATTATGACATTCTGTACTTTATTCATAACCTCTGCAAGCTTATCTGAATCTTCCATATTTCCAATGAGAGCAGCACTGACATACTGATAAGTATATGGATTTGGTGTTTCTTCTTCCATAAACGTATTATACAGAAGTGTTAACACGTCTGTTCCATCTACCTGGAATTCCTGAACATCCTCTCCAATTTCACTTAAAAATAAAATTCCTACGGCAATACTCAGAGACGGATTGTATGCAGGATGGAAAATGATGTTTTCATCTGTCTGCAGATAGTCTCTCAAAGCCTGAATCACTGTTTCATTTCTGACACCAGCCTTCATGGCCAATACGGTCTGAATATAATGATTGTAGGCAAACTGAAACTCTTCGTTCTCCAACTGGTTTTCCAATTCTGCCATGACGTATGATGCCGTATCCATCATATCCTGTTCTACTTGTGTCTCCATCGCGGACTGTGCGTTCGCAGTTTCTGCCATAGCTGCAATTCCCATCTTTGGAAATGCTGCAGAAACAAGAAGCATTGCTGACAATGCAACTGAAATAAATGGTTTCTTCATTTGTTCCTCCTTCTCATCTCTCACCAGATGATTCTATATTTTATACTAATCGGATGGATATCCTGACTCGCAGCTTCCAACCTACTCTTCCTGCCTTCCCATTCCACCGGCAACCCGGCTTCACAGTGGCATTATTCTTTTGAACATGGAATTTCGTATCTGCATACAGTAGAGTGAGCTGTTATGGATTTTCACCATATTCCCCGAAAGCATTCTGCTTTCCACAGACTTTATACCTGTCATCCGACTGCCGTAAAATTATAACTTAATTTCTCCTATCTGTCAAATTTACTTTGTTTCAAACATTTTCATACTGATATTGTGGAAAAATATAGGGTTGGAGAAATGGTGCCGCCTGCAGACCGAGCATAGCTCCCATCAATCCATTATCCCAGGTTCCCACAGTATATAAAAAAGATTGTTTCGGACATTGATTCAAAAGTTCCTGATGCACATAACGAACTTCTCTGATATCTCTGGTTTCGCAGAACGTCCGTACTGCCGCCGGCATTCCCCCTACGAAATAATAGTATTTTAACAATTCCATATATTTCTGTTCAAAAATGCCTACCATATCCGGATCTTTGCCCCGCAAAACCTCTGCCAGCCTGCTTTCCCCACAGGCATAAAGAAATTCCTCAAAATCCATGGTTCGAAGTTCCATATATTTCACACAGTCCCTCAGTGCATTCTTCTGTTCTTCTGAGAAGTTCCCTGCTCCAATCACATCATAATCCGGCTCCACGTTTTGTAACTTCCCAAACAACCGAACAATTTCCGGATATTGATGCAAATCATCCAATATCACCAATGTATCTTCCTGTATCACACGGATTCCTGTTACTGTCTCTAACAACTCCCCAAAATGAATATGTAATCCTTGTTTCAACAATGTTTCCAGATGCTCCATCTGAGCCTCATTCAGATAAATTTGATTTTCATAATACTCGTCAGCAAACTTTCTAACTAGCCAACTTTTTCCTACCTTTCTTTCTCCCCCTACAAGTAATGGTCTCTTCTCTCTGTTCTCCTTCCATTCGACTAATCCTCTTATTAATTTTCTATACATAATTCCTCCTTTTGTGTATTGCATAAAAAAAGCACCACATTATATTATATGCAGTGCCCTTTTAAAAAATGCATTTTTTTATTCTTCCATCATTTCTTTGTATTCCTGTTCATCTAGCCATTCATCAAACCGATCGGAAACAACCTCAAACTCTTCATCATTTTCAATATTGGAAAGGCTTGGATTTCCATCCGGATCCTCTTTGTAACGGTAGAGATATACTTCCCCGTCATCTCCCGGAATTTCATCGGTTGGAAGCAGTGCAATATAATCTTTTCCGCCAGCTTCAAAAATCGTGAGAACTACACATTCTACCTCACCATTATCCAGTGACAGAGTGACATACATC
>CALWLV010000009.1 GCA_944381595.1 uncultured Roseburia sp. | reverse complement strand
GATGTAAAACAAGCTGTTTCCTTCCCTTGTCAGAGTCCTGACACTGCCAAATATTACAATGGTGAATCCATTTCTGCAGAGACGGATCCTGGCTGGTGCCTTATCTGTGTAGATAACTTCTCTGCAGGTTGGGGAAAATCTTCCGGTAACGTGATAAAAAATCATTATCCAAAGGGGCTTCGGAAAAATTTTCTTTAAACTATTATATTATTTTTCATAATTTTTATATATAAATTAATTATTTTTCCATAATTTTACAATTTTTATTGACGAAACCTTTTCACTCTTATATGATTCACTTATGATAGTGTTGTAACTGATGACACACTTTTAAGGAGAAACTATATGAAAAATGCAATGATTGCCGCGGTATTAAAGGAATACCGCAAAAAGAACAAATTAAAGGTAAAGGATGTCTCTCTGGCACTGAGTCAGAAATCACTGAACGTAGCTGAAAAAACAATCTACGGTTGGGAAAACGGTCAATCCCAGCCTGATGCAGATACGCTTCTGATTCTTTGCCAGATTTACCACATTCATGATATTCTTGGTACATTTGGATATTGTGATACACCACAGACGAATCTATCCGATCTTGAAGAACAAATTATCTTAAGTCTCCGGAAACATCCGGAAATGCTGCCAGCTGTGAAGAAACTGCTGGATGTGTAAGAAAATGGAGAGGCTTCCTTACCAGGCCTCTCCATTTTTAATACTCCACAATCCTTCTTCCCGGACATGCCTTATAACATTTTCCACATCCAATACATTTATCCGGATGAATTTTCATCGGCCCGGTGGTGATGGCACCTGCCGGACAGGCCCGGTAACAATTCCTGCACCCAATACAGGAAGACATAATCTTATATTGTTTTTTCAAATCTATCTCTCCATTTCCAGTTTTAATCTTTCACTGCTGCAGCCATACGAAACAGAATCATTCCGACAATAAAAAATACTGCTATCATCCCTACACCAAGATTCATATTTCCCGTTCTCTGTGATACAACACTGACTGTAATGGTTCCCATAAAGGATGCACCTTTTCCGCAAATATCAAATAATCCAAAGAATTCACCAGATTGTTCTGCCGGTATGATTTTTGCAAAATAAGATCTGGACAATGCCTGAATTCCTCCCTGGAACATTCCCACGCACACAGCCAGAATCCAAAATTGTATCTGATTGGTCAGAAACACTGCAAAAACAGCAATTCCAAAATATGCCAGAATACATACCGTAATCAGCTGGACAGAGTGAAACCGTTCTGCCAGTCTTCCAAATAAAATAGCAAATGGAAAGGCTACAATCTGCGTCACAAGAAGCGCAAGCAATAATCCGGCACTATCCAACCCCAATGCCTGTCCATATGCAGTCGCCATATCAATGATGGTATAAACTCCATCTATGTAAAAGAAAAATGCCAGCAGGAATAGAAAGATTTTCTTTTTGGAACGAATCTGCAGGAACGTTCTCCCCAGACGTTTGAAGCTTTCCTGAATCGCATGTTCTTTTTCTTCCACAAAATGCTTCTGATGATAGTTTCGAATCAAAGGAATACTGAGCAGAATCCACCAGACTGCAATCATCAGAAATGACAGCATCATAGCCGTTTCCATGGATATCCCAATTTTTGTGCTGCCAAGGACAAGACAAAGACATATCAAAAAGGGAATACAGCTTCCAATATATCCCCAGGCATATCCCAGAGATGAAACATGATGCATTCTGTCCACTGTTGTAATATCCGGCAGCATGGAATCGTAGAAAATCAGACTGCAGGAATATCCTATTTTTGCAACAACAAAAATCACCAGAAATGCCAACCAGTCACTGGTATATCCAAGCGCCATACATCCTATGACTCCCACAAGCAACGACAGGAAAAAAATCTTTTTCTTATATCCTTTTGTATCTGCCATCGTTCCAAAAATGGGGCCCAACACAGCCACTGCCAGAGTTGAAACAGATACTGCATATCCCCAGTAGGCAAGATAATTCACCGGACTAATCCCACTATTTTCTGCCAGATGGTTAAAATAAATGGGCATAATTGTGGAAATCAGTAAGGTAAATGCAGAATTTCCCACATCGTAGAAAACCCACTGTCTCTCAGACTTCGTCAGTTTAAACTTCATGTGTTATCTCCTTTGACATCACACCACCAAAATTATAACGGTAATTTTCATCCAATGACTTGATTCCTTTAAAATAAAGACGATATTCTTTGATTAATCTTACTGCCAGATTTTTGGCCAGAGGAAAATAAGCAAGTAATCGGTCTGTACTGTCAGCGCAGTCGGGATTCTTCTCATATCCTACAAACTGTCCTTTCATCTCTTCATACTTACCTGCTATTTTTAATAAAGTATACAAAACATTCCTTTTACCCTTATGAGGAGTATGAAGCACATTATGATAAAAAATCATGCCTTGTAATGCATGTCTGACCTCTTCCGTTGTCAATGTTGGATAAAATTCGCGAATAACAGCTGCATTTTTGGTAGTAGGCGCAATATGCCCGGTCAATCTGTGTTCCACCGAGTTGTATCCATCCATAATCATTAACTCTCTGTCAAATTCCACCTCAATCTCAGCATGTGTCACCCGACTTGTACGAATTTTTTCATCAATATAAGCATGACAAGTTACATCCAGTGCAAAATGGCAAATAACGCCATATACATAAGCAATATATGCTCTGTGACCATGATGTTTTGCAATCACTCTCGCTGCCTGTTCAAAAAATTCTGCCCCCGCATGTTCATGAATGTCATGACCGGTACGATTCACCGGGTTCGAACCCAGGGGTTTGTAATAAAATAAAATATCCGGTCCATGTAATCCAATCAGATATAATTCCAAATAATCTTCAACAATCGCCCTGTCCTTTTCATCTAACAGTTCTCTTACTTCCTGTCCCAATTTGTAATGTGCATATGTTGACGGCATAAACATCGCTCCCTTCCTGTTTCTTTATTGTACTTCAAATATGTTTATTCTATCCTGCTAATTCCATTAAATCTTTGTAAATTGGGAAAAATCAAGGATATCCCTGTAAACAAAGATAGTTGATTTTCCTGTGCTTGTCAATAAGATTTTAAGTTTCATTTGTCTTCTCTGCCATCTTTATGCTATAATACAGCCATACAGTGATTGACGGCTTGCACACTCAGAAAGGAATTCCCAATATGTTTGAATTAATCCAGCTAGAACAATTACTCGCCATTGATAAATATGGAACGCTATCCAAAGCAGCACAGGAACTGAATCTCTCCCAGCCCGCACTCAGCCGCTCCATGCAGCGATTGGAAGAGGAACTTGGTGTGACACTTTTTGACAGACAGAAAAATAAAATCACATTTAATGAAAACGGAATACTTGCCCTGGATTATGCCAAAAAAATCATGTTCGCAAGCAAAGAGATGAAAGATTCCCTTCAAGCCTTTGTAAAAAGCAAAAGTACCATCAGCATTGGTTCTTGCGCCCCTGCCCCTATGTGGATACTTACTCCGCAGTTATCACGTCTTTTTCCTGATATGTCAGTGCAGTCAGAGATGAAATCTTTTGAAGAACTGGAAAAGGGATTGGAGGAAAATAATTACCAGATTATCATCACAACAAAGAATGTGAATCAACCTGGTATGATATGTAAAAAATATTGTGAAGAAAATTTATATGTATCCCTGCCACCGGCTCATCCGCTTGCACTCCGTAAAAGTATATCTTTGAGTGATTTAGATGGTCAGAGTATCCTCCTTTTTTCACAAGTAGGATTTTGGTTTGATATATGCAAAGAAAAAATGCCTAATTCATTTTTTCTGGCACAGGATAATATCTCTGCTTTGGATGAACTGAGAAAAGCTTCGGCTTTGCCAACTTTTGCAACAAATCTCACGAAAAACAATTACGAGCAGGAAAACAGGGGTCTTGTTCCACTGACGGATTCCGAAGTTCATGTGACTTTTTATCTGAAATATCGCAAATCTTATGAAAAGCAGTTTGGGAAAATCAAAGCTTTTAATTAAATGCTATATGTTCCATTCATATCATCTACCACGGAACTTTCCCTGGCTGTCATCTCTATCCATGCCGGTCGGAATCCGCTTCTGATTGCATTTCTTACAGACTTAATATTGCTCCATGCTGCACAATAAAATGGAACTTTGCCTTCTTTTAGTATTTCCAACGCTAAACGGCTGGTCAATGCTGAAGCAATCCCTTTTCTTCGATATTCCGGCAGTACATCTACTCCTATCTGCCACATAGTATCACAATCAGCAGAACAAGCCGCCAGGCCCACAAGTGTTTCTCCATCATAAGCTCCCACACCTAACACATCCAATTCCTTGCGTTGTTCACAAAGAGCATTGCTCCACTCTTCCTTATACAACAATGAAAAATCCCCGGCATACATCATTCTCAATTCATATCCGCACTGTAATTCTTTTAAAGAAGTCAAATCCGGCAGAAAATACTCTGCCATAAAACAGATACGAAAATTATCTTTTTGTAAAGCATCATTTAAAACGTGCATATTGGGTGTTTCAAAACAATGTTCCACCGGATAGCGACTGATGTAAGATGAAACAATCTCCCTATATTTCTCCTGTACCGATGCCACGATATTATTTCCATAGGAAATCAGATTGCACGCAAGGGGTAATTGTAAATATTTTCTTGCTTTTGGATGTTCCCTCGACAATACCACCATATTCTCATTCATGGTAAAATCAGATGCCTGACAATTTGCGTCAATCGCTGATTGCTCCATTGCAATTTTTAGAATTGCTTCATTAGTAAAAGTCATTTTCATTATTTCTCCTTATATCTTCGCCGATAATATTCCATCGTCCGATACTCCAGAATGTCTTTCATATGGTATTTTAACGCCTTATTTTCCATCCATTCTTTCATATCTTCCCGAATAGCAATTGCATATCCTTCCTTATCAATAAAGAAACCTTTCCCAGATGCTTTTAAATATTTAATCGGCATGGTTTTTGCTTTGTTTAAATGTTGCTTGTCCGTCATATTTTTATATTCTTCATAAGATATATTTGATGTAAAATCTTTCCAATTCGTTCCTGTGTCAAAAAATTCTTTCCAACTCTCCAGGACTTCAGCATTTGTGACTTCCATCCGCAAATTTCCATGATTATATAAGCTATACAAAATCGGCATTTTGTAAACCTTCTGCATATCCGTTGTCTCAATAACTGAAATAAATTCCCGGCCAATTCCTGAATATAACGCATTTTCATCTTCTGATAATTCATGTAACTCATAAAGAAAATCTAAATACCTTCGAAACGGATTTTCCTTTGCATGCTTCATACAATACTCATATATTTCATCATCCATGTAAGTAAATAATTCCATTCTGGCAGGTACTTTTCCATCCAGCAATTCTTTCACACGATAATACTCCTGTCTGATTTTCTCTTTGACAGATAGGGATTTTTTATCTAATTCCTTAAATAAATCAATGAGACGCATATCAAAATCTACGATACAATCATCCGGATATTCGATATCATTATAATCATAGAATTTTTTATCTTCCAATATTTTCCCTTCTCCGAGTAACAGAGGTGCTTTTCCTGCTTTTTCATAATTTCCTATAAAATCAAGAACATTCAAATATTCCTTACCCTTATATGTACGAAGTCCTCTTCCTAACTGTTGCAAAAACACAATCGGAGACTCTGTAGGTCTAAGAAACATCACCATATCAAGCTGAGCAATATCTAAACCTTCGTTAAACATATCTACAGAAAAAATAACTCTGATTTCCTGATTTTTTAACTGTTCGATTGCTCTATCTCTTTCTTCTGAAAATTCTCCATCTGCATTGCTATAAACAGCCACTGATGAGATACCCCGCTTGCAAAATTCCTTTGCCATTTCCTCAGCATGCTTTCTGGAACAGCAAAATCCCAATGCCCTTCTGGAACGATATTTCATATAATATTTGTAAATCAAATCATATCTCTTAGCATTATCCTTATAAATTTCTGTCAATTCTCTTTCATCATAACGTCCCTTCAAAAAATGCAATCTGGAATAATCTGTCTCATCATAGATGCCATAGTAATGAAATGGCACCAACATACCTTTGTTAATTGCTTCTTTCAATGAAATTTCATAAGGTACGTTATAATCACATATCTCATAAATATTTTTTCCATCCATTCGTTCCGGGGTTGCTGTAAGTCCTAACATAAACTTCGGCTTAAAATAATTTACAATTCTTCTGTACTGCTCGTTCACCGCATGATGAAATTCATCTATTACGATATAGTCAAAATAATCTGGTGCAAAATATTCTGTTCTCAAATACTCTGTTCTTCCAAGAGTTGCTACTGATGCGAAAATTACAGACTTATCTGTATCTTTCTGCTTTCCATAAAAAAATCCATAATCATCGGAATGTCGTACATTTCGAAATGAAACAGCTGCCTGTTTTAATATTTCTTCCCTGTGTGCAACAAATAATACTCTATTGTATTTTTCAGAATCAAAGGCTGCAAGATATGTTTTTCCAACACCAGTAGCTGCCTGAACAAGTCCTTTCGTAGCTCCTTCTGCCCGGCTGTCTTCTAATGCATATAATGCCTCAATCTGTGCGCCTCTTGGTTGAAATAACATTTCAACTTTTTTATCTGCCTCGTCCTCGTGACTATCATATCTTGCTAAATCCTTCGATACCGCCGGTTTGTGCCAGTTTTTTGAATATCTGTGCAATTCTTCATCATCTATCACAATAGAATGATGAAAAAATAATTCTTCAAAAGTGTCGAAAAAAAGTTGGAAATTCCTGTTATCCGTTATACTGCTAAAACGATAATTCCATTCAATTCCTGATGTCAATGCACTCCTTGAAATATTGGAGGAACCAATATATATTTCACTCATATTATCATAATGAAAAATATAAGATTTAGGATGAAAGGCTCGTTTCTTATCATTATAAAATCTCAAATCCACACGATTTCCTAACTCCTTCTTTATCAAATAAAGGGCAGACGGTTGTGTAATTCCAAGATAATTTCCTGTCAGAATCCTAACTGCAACACCCCTATCCAGAGCCGCTTTTAAATCTTTTAAAATCATCCTTACTCCGGATTCCATCAAAAAAGACACAATAATGTCAATTCTCTTTGCTTTCATGATACTTATTTTAAGCTGATAATACAGAAATCGATTCTTATTACTATCACCTGTCATTACATCTGTTGGTTCAATATTTATTTTTTCCGCAGCATCAAATTGAGCCATTGTTCTTCTCCCCTTCCTGGTCGTACATCAGCGGTTATCCATTGTTCTTCTATATGTAAGTCATTTATATTCCTTAAAATATCTTCAAAGGATTTTTCTGTCATATCTGTAAAAAAACGACCACCTCTTTCTCCTTCAAAAATTCCGTATTTAAAAGATGTATAAATAATCCCATTCCCTCTTAATGCCTGCACCATTTTTGTCATGACATCAATAAGACTGTTTACGGGCAAATGCAAGATAGAAGCACATGCCCAAATTCCATCGTATTTCTCCACATCTTTCAAGTCTTGAAAAAGCATATTTTTGACTTCAATTCCAGTATACTCACTTGCCAGTTTACACAATTCTACAGAACCATCTATTGCATCCACCTGATAACCTCTTTCAAGAAAATACTTTGTATCCCGTCCCGAACCACAACCAAAATCCAAAATATATGCTCCTCTGTTTAATTTTGATAAAAAACGTTCCTGTATTGCAATCAAATCAACGTCTATGGTATCACGATAAAATTCTTTTGCACAACTACTATAATATCTCAAAGTGTCTTCATATTGCATTGTATTCCTTCTTTCTTATCTATTGTCAAAAAAGACCCGGAACTTTCGCCAAGCCAAAGTTTCCAGGTCTTTTATGTATATTGATTACCTTTTCTTATCTATACAATGGTAAACCCAATTCCTTGATCTGATCTTCTGTAAGATGAACATAAACTGCACTGCCTCCACCAGGATATGTTGGATATTCATAAAAGGCAAAATCTCCTCTCTTATAAATTCCGCATCCGGAGCATTGTAATAAATGATACACGGCTCTCGCCGGTACAACTGTATATGCTCCTTTACATGTCGTAGAATTCTGCAGATGGGTCCAATATCGCTGGGCAAACAAATTTTCATCGCGTCCCAAAAAATATCCACAGGAACCACATATATTAAAACTGGTGACACGCAAATCACTATTCGAAGTAGCCCCAGTGTCTTCCTGTCCGGCACCAGACCAATCCAAAAGTGAATCTGTTCCCAAATCACTCCATGTATGTGTACCTGTTGCAGGTATACTTTCCGTATAAGAGTCACCGCAGGAACATGTATATGTCCTTACACCTTCCCGGCTGCAAGTCGGAGCTGTTGTTACACTTGCAGAATAACTGTGCTGATGTACAGGCGGTTGTGTTGGTGCCTGTGTCGGTGCCTGTGTTGGCGGTTGTGTCGGTGTTTGTATCGGCCGGCTGCTACTGTTTCCATTATTCCCAGAAGACGAAGAACCAGAATTGCTATTTCCAGATGAACTATTGCTATTTCCGGACGAACTATTACTACTTCCAGATGAACTATTACTACTTCCAGATGAACTATTGCTACTTCCGGACGAACTATTACTACTTCCGGACGAACTATTATTTACAGACGAAGCATTATTATTCTTAGATGTAGAGTTAGCAACTGTGGTACTGCCGGTGGTAGTATTTTCCGTTCCACTCTCTGCAGCCGGAGTTGTGGACTCCGTTGCCTGGTCTGATTGGTTTTCGGTGGTACCAGTGTTGTCTGTTTCAGATTCTGTCGTTTCGTCTTTCTTTTCATCCTTAGGCTTATCAGTCTTGCTATTTTCATTTTTTTTGGAACTTGTTACAGATTCCTTTGCACTCTTGTCAGAGTCATCGGTCTCAATACTGCCACAGGCAGTGCATGCAAGCATTGCGGAGATGATACCCACAAGCAATGCATACTTTGTTTTGTGTTTCATGATAATCTCTCCTTTTCCATTTGGTCATATGACTGTTTTTGCCTCTTTCATGCTCTTTTTAACCCAATTCTTACCTTTTTATTATACATTTTTTAGTTTCTATAATCAAGCTTTTTATAGTTTTACGATATGGGTTGCTATTGCATCCGTGAAAGCACTATCATGTTCCACCAAAAGCATTGTGGGTGCAAATTCCAATATAAGCTGTTCTATCTGTATACGAGAATACACATCAATAAAATTAAGTGGTTCATCCCATACATACAAATGTGCCTGTTCGCAAAGGCTTTTGGCAATCAGTACTTTTTTCTTCTGGCCTCCCGAAAAATCCTCCATGTTCTTTTCAAACTGAACACGCTCAAAATCCATTTTTCTGAGTATCGCCTTGAACAAACTTTCATCAATACCGTTTCCTTCTGCAAATTCGGACAATGTACCCCGTAAATGGGAAGTATCCTGTGGGACATAGGAAATCACAAGATCAGAGCCAACCGTTATGGTACCGGTGTGCTCTATTGGCTGCCTTAACAGGAGTTTTAACAAACTACTTTTACCGCTGCCATTCTTTCCATCAATAACCACACGCTCTCCACTCCGTATCTTGAATGATACAGGCTCACAAACCTGGATTCCGTCATAGCAGACAGAAACATTGGAAAAGGAAACGAGCATATCCTTGTGATATTCAAGTGGCTGTATCTTCAATGTATCTGCAGTTTCCATATTTTTAAGCAGTGTGGATTTTTGCCTGATGGCTTTTTGCTGTCTTGCTTCTACCACTTTGGAGTGCTTCATCATTTTCGCAGCCTTATGACCAACATAGCCTTTGTCTGCCGCACCTTTCTTGGACGCTTCTACCCGTTCAGACCATACCGCAGTGCGTTTTGCCGATTGCTGCAATCGGCTGATATCCTTCTGCAATCGTTCCTTTTGTGCCAGTTCAAATTCCTGTTGCCGTTCAAAATTCACCATCCAGGAGGAAAAATTTCCGCTTTGCACTTCTATATTTGCTCTGTTCAGTGATAGAATGTGGTCAACACACCCATCTAAAAAGCGGCGGTCATGGGATACCAATATGAATCCTTTTTTCTTTTTCAGATATGCCGATACCTTTTCCCGGGCGATAGAATCTAAATGGTTTGTTGGTTCGTCTATAAGCAGAAAATGTCCTTCATTCAGGAAAAGGGCCGCAAGCAAAACTTTTGTCTGTTCACCATATGAGAGTTTTTCAAAAGGTCGCCAAAGCACATCCTCATCTACCTCCAGATAAGATAGTTCTCGCATGAACTCCCATTCTTCTGCAAGGGGACAGACTTCCAGCAAAATATCCTCAGTCATGCGGCTTTTGTCAGAAATAGGATATGGAAAATAATCAAACTGCACCGAGCTGATGATTTTTCCACTGTATTCATACTTGCCAAGCAATAAATTCAGCAAGGTTGTTTTCCCTCTTCCATTTCTGCCTACAAATCCAAGTTTCCAATCCGTATCAATCTGAAAACTGATATTTTCAAAAACATTATCATAACTTGTGGGATATGAAAAGGTAAGGTTTTCAACTTTAATCATTGACATAATAACATTCCTCCTTACTTACAACTTTATAACACAAAAAAGAGCTGCAAGAAAGTTCATTCCTGCAACCCGCAATCACATCATTATACCACCTGGCAAAATGGCAGTATAACTATATTATAATGAGGAAATAGACTTATAACTTTCTTGCAATGGGCGCAATAATACCGTAAAACACAGCACTATCGCATATTCCGTTTTTATCTGCAAGAAAAGTTAATCATCTTTTCACCTCTTTCTCTCAAATATATATGTATCATATCATAATTTAGAAAAGGAATCAAGTACTTCAAAAAGAAAGGATACACTCTTTGTGTTATATGAGATATCATCTATCACTTATGAAATACGCTAAAAAACATGATGTCACAAAAGAATCCCTGCTTAATTATTCGCGCAGAACACATCACCGTCCAAACCAGCATACACCGGAAGAAATGAAGTTCATCTCGGATAGCACTCACCAAATCAGGTATTGAAAATTACCGTGTTTGATTATAGTACAATATCTGTTATGTTTCTTCAGGTACTTTTTGCTGTTCACTTTCTTATTCATCCGTGCTACAATAAATCTATGAATTGAAATACATGAAACGCCGGTTCCTGTAAATGGAGATATGAATATATCACTTTATTATTTTACTTTGTATGGAGGTGCATATGATTATATTTAAAAAAACATATACAGCTCACGAATGATTACACGCATTAGTTTATCCAAAATCTGCAACTGTTACGATTGGCAAATTAAAGGGTAAAATGACTTTTGTAGCTTTAGCATCCTATCCAATGAAAAGAAGCAGATTTATATTGATGTGTCTTTTACCATTTATTTTAGGAATTATTCCACTCATTGCATTTATAGCAACCCCTGCTACGCATATTGTTTTCAATGGAATTATGTTTGGAATTGCTTGTATTGGAATTGTTTCACCTTATGTAGATGTTTATAATGTAATAACAGTGCTAATTAAAGCTGATAAAAATGATTGCATTATGTTTTACAAAGACGATTTGTATAAAATATCTTAAATCTATCATTAGTATGTACGGTATGTGTAGACTAACAACTGATTTATATGAATTATACAACAGGATATTCAATGCACCTATCAGTGACTATATATAAACAACTTATGAAAATAAAACTATATTATATTAAAATTCTAGTTTTCTAAACAGAAGGGAGATGAGGATAAAGTGAAAACGATAGATATAGTTGGTGAGAATTACTTTGGAAAATGGGATAAAACACGTTCTGCATGTCGCAGTATAATTATTAGAGAAAATGAAATCCTGTTGTCATATGAAGCATTCACAGATCAATGGATGATTCCTGGTGGAGGCTTAGAAGATGGTGAAAGTGTGAATGAATGTTGCATCCGTGAAGTGGCTGAAGAAACAGGGGTGCAAATAAAAGTTTCAGATTGCCTTTTGGAAATCAATGAGTACTATGAAGATTGGAAATGGGTTAATAAGTATTTTATGGGTGAAGTGATTGGCACTACAGAGATGAAGCTCACTGAACGAGAAAAAAAGGTTGGAATGCAGCCAAGATGGCTTCCTATAGAAGAAATAAAATCTATATTCGCCAAACATAATATATATTCGGGCAAAGATGAAATGCGTAGAGGAATGTATTTGCGTGAGTATACGGCATTATGTGAGTTATTGAAATGATTTAAAAATTTCTCTTTAATTACATACTCATCAAAATAAGAAATAATATTCCAATTTGAAAACCCTAATACTCTTAGTACCTCTGCCTCCAATTTCTTATATTGTTGATTTGTAACAACTTTAACTGTTATAATCATTACGATTATTGCTACAACTGCTACAACAAAAAACATTCTTATTTTTCCTTTCTCACTTATCTGCAGTTATATCCTTCCTTAAAATGCCTACTAATCAATATAATACTTTTAGGCAAAAAAAATGGGGCCTTCTCTTTCATTTGCATTTCCTATGTAAGGCTTTTAACTGCAAATTTTCATATTTATGTTATACACATTCCAAAAATAAGATAATCCACTTTCCGTACATAAGTGCCAACCCTATCTATAAAAGCCTCTTCCGGAATTATCTGTTCCCAGCTTTAATACTAAATAAAGCCCTTAGCTTTGAGTTATTATCCACAGCTAAGGGCTTTCTAATATGGATTTCTTTCGCCATACAACTACCTGTCAATCATTCTGTAACCCATAAACCTCCGTATTACACGAATAATGGCTCTTATACAACTGTTATCAATTTGTTATCAAAAGACTTGTGAAAATGCCGCAAACCCGCATAAATTCCGGGTTTGCTAAGCATTTTTCTCTATTCAAACTCCCTACAGGTCAAGTTATTTCCTGTGGTTTAGTGGATTTTTGCTTTCAGAAACAGCGTCTTCTCGTCTATTTCTTTTTATTATTTTCAGTTTTCAAAATTTCAGGTATCATTCGGGTATCACGAATGGGTATCAATGTGCCTACTGGTATTATGACTCTGATGCGAAAAATGGACAAGGATTTTTTACTTTCTACCGCAACACTTTTTATACTTCTTTCCAGAACCGCAAGGACATGGATCGTTAGGATATATTTTCTTTTCTACACTTACAGCCTTTCCACCCAATCCATTTGGATAAAGAGGTGTCGCAATAGTATCCGCATTACTTTCTAAATCAACCGGTATCCCCATCTCTTTTAATTGTGATGCTGCATCTCTTAGCATTGTAGCTGCATGAGAACTTCCCGGCACGATTGTAGGCATTCCGCCAGCTAGTTCTCTTCTTATCAGTTCATTTGGCTTATGAGCTCTGTTTTCTTTCATTCTTGTGTTGTTATGAGCATCCATAAGCAATCCCAAAAACTCATTTATTTGCTTTTCACTCTTAAATACCAAATCTGCATCTGACATTTTACTAATCACATCCGCCGGAGATTCCCCCTCGTAGCTGTTTGCCCATACCTGTAGACACCACGAAACAGCCTGCTCATATGGTAAATCCAGTTTCCGCATAAAAAAAGTTTGTAATTTTTTATATGCCAATGAACTTTCTTCATATCCTATTCTACAAATTTCTTCAATCTGCTGTACCGATGGTATATAAAAATCTTTATCCATTTGGCTATCCAATAGATATCCCACTTCATCATTCTCCAGTATTGGTATATGTATAAACAATCCTTTTGAAGAATAAATCGGATCATCCTTCGGCCAATCTTGTAATCCCAAGCTTCTCATCGGGAAAATACACGATTCCACAATATCTACGGGCATTTCCCATAGCATAGCAATCATTTCATCTATGGTATCCTTAACCTTTAATTTATATAACTCATAGATAACTTCCACCGGAGCAATTCCATAATAGTTTATAAAGAAATGCACGCATTTCATCATCCATCCTTTTTTTTATTGTTCTGATTCAAAAGCTTCATCATCAATCCTCTTGAAAACAGCAGATACCTCTTCAAACACACAACATCTATCCGACATCTCCTCGAAAGAACCCAGCCAGTACATATGCAGTTGCATACTATCCACTACTTCATTTATAGAAATATCCTGCGGTGCGTCACATGCTTTGCGGAAAAGAAGCATTTGCTCCTTGGTCAAACATGCCAATCTGCTTCTAAGCATATCCTCTGCACAGAAACATTCAAGAATCCGTTCTATGAGTGCAGCTTTACGAAGCCCTGAACATTTTCTCAATTCAAAACTTCTTGCCTGCTCTAATAACTGTTCTTTTGTATATTCTTCTAAATGCTCTTTTAATAACATATAGTTTCCTCCAATGCAGTTCAATTCTTCAGACATTATACCGTTTAACTTTTATTACAACTCTATAAACTCATATCTACCTGATCCATAACCAGTTACTTTCTTAATTACTTTTGCAGCCTTCATCGCATTCATAACATTTGTTGCTTTTGATTTCGAGCAACTTAACCATTCCTGAACATTTGCCTGTCCAAATGGAACGCCTGTACCACATGCACAAAATACCTGTTCAATATTCTTGATAAACTTATCTGTTATTTCCGCTTCTCTGAATAATGGCATATATTTTTCAAAAGTGTTGCTTACTTTCTGAGCATTATTGATTACTTTTCCAGCCGCATTGCTTACTTCTTTAAGAGTGTTGCACATATTTTTCGTAGCATTGCTTACTTTTTCCTGAGTGTTGCTTACTTTTCTGAACATTGTAACCTTTATACCATCACCAAATTCTTCAAAGAGCGGTTCTGATAATCCATACTCTGTGCATCTATTATATAGCCTTGGAATTCCTGTTCCCCATGATTCAATAATATGCATATAATGAAATGCCTCTGCAATAGCTTCATTCCTGCATCTTGATTTGCCCATTTTTGCTGTCGCTATATCAAGACCTCCATATAACATTCCCGGTGACAACACTTCAATCCTATCATCAAATATGCACACCTGTACACAAGCTTCATCAAGATAGCTTCTATGAACCACGGCATTTGCAACCATCTCTCTGATAGCTTTTGTAGGCAATTCGTATTCCTCACTTCTGTATACACCGTTAATTTCTGCACCTAAGTTAATATGTCTTAATATAAAATGGTACGCATCATCTACCTGTTCATATATCGGTCCCGTGAATTCTTTTTGATCTATAAATATATCTCTTGTAGTACCTTTGAACAATGCGCACTGAACCTTCGCATTTCTATTCTTATTATCTGTCATAAGTTCAAATGCATTTGTAACGCTAAATTTTTTTCCAGACTTACTAAGCACTCCAAAATCTTCCAGCTTTTCAAGCGTCATATCCTTTACTTCTGCTTTTTCATCCTCAGATTTACAAGCTTCTAGTGCAATACGCTTCATTTCTTTACATAAATGCAACGCTTTCTTTTCATCATATTCTTTCCCAATACAGAGCATCTTATCATAGGACAGATTCTGCCCTTCAATCTCTAATTCCTTTAACTTTCTTGCATCTGCTGGTCTACTTGTCCCATTTATTCTAATATATGCGGTTGTTTCTTTGCCTTTACTTGCAATATAGTATGGTCTGAATTTACCCGGAACAACCTCTACCTCAAGAACAGTTTTCCCTTCTAAGGTTCTCATTGTGATATCCGGATCTATCTGCGGTGTACATGCATCAGAAATCATATTAGAAATACTGTCTGACAACTTAAATGGATTTTGTTCCCCAATACCATAAACAATATTGGTTTCATCTTCAATTCCAACAATAACTTTGCCACCGGATGTATTGGAAAACGCAATAATATCCTTAAGAAATTTTTCATGATTCCCCGGTATTTCTCTTTTGTATTCTATATTTTTATCTTCGCCAAAATATTCTTTTTCTACCATATATCCACCTTTCCTTTTATTTTTAAACATAACAAATCATATTTTAATTTACAATTATAACCATTTATACTGCACATTTCAATTTGCTCGCCGCATTCTCCACATAACAAATCTTTTATCTTGCATGATGTACATTTATTTTCACCGATTTTATCAGCAATCTCTTTAACTAACTCCCACCATGAACACACACCAGAATTTTTAGAAACTCCAGTCCCTACAAAAATCACAAGATTCTCATTTGAATTTATTTGCTTGATTTTTTCTATTTGTTCGATAATCTTGTTCATCAATCTCACCTCACAAAGTGCACTTTTTTCGTCGCTTTTTTCGTCGCTTTTTCAACGAAAAAAGCGACGAATTATTTTAATCTATACAATTTGCCTTTTGTTTTCCCATTATCAATGAGTTTATCAAGTGCAATTAATTCCTTTAACAATTCCTTTGTCCTAGTATCCTTTAATCCCAGATTATCAGCTATTTCAGCTGTTTTGTGCCATTCACCATCATTTAATAATTTTAAGATTTTTTCATATTGTTCTATCTTTTTCTTTGATGATTTTTTCGTCGCTTTCTCATAGCTATCTGGCAGCAAAACTTCATCATCCGCTTCCAAAAATGCCGGGTGGATTGGAATTCTTATTCTCATAGCTCGTCTATCTTCATCCGTAAAGAACTCCGCTCTTGGTGAGCCATTCTTCTCAAGTTCTTCCTGTATTGTTGGTATGCCAGAAGAATGTCCCTCTGATAAATCCAGTTCTTTTAAAAACTCTCC
>CALWLV010000008.1 GCA_944381595.1 uncultured Roseburia sp. | reverse complement strand
ATGTAACGGAGAAAAGGTGGTTATCGTTAGCCATTTTTTTCTTTTTTTTGTAAAATTTAGCGGAGGCTGTGACTTGTGTAAGTCACAGCCTCCGCTGTTATGGACTATCTATTTCCCGACAGCCCCTATTTTGTCTTTTATTAACTGTCAAAGATGGGATTATATCACATGATGGTGGATAAATCTACATATCATGCGTTATATGCCAAAAAACTATTCTGAGCCATCACCCCAACAAGACGATGAGGGATATAAGGCTCCTCCAAATATTTGATATCTTCCCGGCTCAGGGTAAGTTCAACCGCCTTTGCCGCACCCTCAATATGCTGGAACTTTGTTGCTCCTACAACGGGAGCTGCCACCTTTGTCAGAAGCCATGCCAGAGAAACTTCTGTCATACTCACACTGTATTTTTCAGCCAATTCAGCTACCCGACTGATGATTACGCCATCCTGGGCTGCTGTTGCATCGTATTTCAGACGGGCATAGTCATCTTCTTCCAGTCTTTTGGATGTTTCTCCAGGATGTTTTGAAAGCCGTCCACCTGCCAGAGAACTATAAGGTGTCATTGCAATATTATCCTCCGCACAGAGTTTCATCATCTCTCGCTCTTCCTCACGGAAAATCAGATTATAATGACTCTGTACCGATATAAATTTTGCAAATCCTTCCTTATCTGCAAGTGCATTCGCTTTCGCCAGCTGCCATGCAAAACAATTAGAAATACCAATATAACGAACCTTCCCCGCCTTTACTGCCCGATTTAATCCATCCAAAATCTCATAAATCGGAGTTCTGTAATCCCACATATGATAGATATAGAGATCCACATAGTCCAATCCCAGATTTTTCAGACTTCTATTCAGCATCTGCTCAATATGCTGCTGACCGCTGATTCCTGCTTCTATCTCTTCGTTTGTTCTCGGAAGAAATTTCGTAGCAACCACAACTTCATCCCGACCGGCAAAATCGCGCAATGCTCGCCCAAGATACTGTTCACTGGTGCCGTTTTGATAACCAATTGCCGTATCAAAAAAATTCACTCCTAATTCCAGTCCACGATGGATAATTTTGAGGGAATGTTGTTCGTCCAGCGTCCATGTATGCTGACCGTTGGAAGCATCTCCAAACCCCATACATCCCATACAGATTCTTGAAACCTTTAACTCTGAATTTCCTAATTGTACATACTCCATAATCGAAAATCTCCTTTCTGGTGCTCCGCTCCACTTATTTTTCAGTCAGGCTCTCCTGCTGTGCATTATATCTTGCTCCTGTGATTACAATTTGAGCCATAATCTATGCCAGTATAAACCGTGCCGGTGTACAACCTTTATTTTCGCCTGTTTCTCCATCGTCTGAATTTGCTTACATCAGAAAGGTTATTTGAGTATCTTTATGGAATTGAAGAACAAGCGAAAAATATGTTTCAGGCCCTCGTAAAATCACTCGCCAAGAAAGAAAATATTACAGAAAAGATGAAAGCTGCTGCTCCTATGAAGTGGGTGTAGAAGGTGAATGGCATACGAAATCGTGCCACAGAACTCGTAAATACTGGACTGAGTTTTAAATAAAGAGATACAGCCTAAGGATAAATTATATTCTTCGTAGGCTGTATTTTTCTTTTTTTTTAATTTTCTGTACTTACTCAGCGAGCAGACCGTTTATATCCACAAACGGTAAATCTCGTTATGGACACCCTACGACCCAACAACACATTATAATTTAAAATATTTACAATATGTAAGTGTTAACCTCAGAATCTTCTGTTAGCTACTTTTTTGAGCTTTTTGTAGCCATCACATCCGATGATTGGTATAGAATCAAATTGATTCAGTGCTTTTTCAAGACTGCTTTTTATTTGTATAGGTGTGTAAGAAGTAAAAGCTTTTTGGTTAAAAGCATCAATGACGATTTTCCTATCTCTGTTATATATGCTCCAAAAAGCATTCATATCATTTACCCTGTTTGCATTTACAGATTGTTTTAAAAAGTTTATAATTGCATTTTTTTGTTCAGGCTTCATCTCAACAGGACACGCTGACATAATTCCGTCAACAACCTTATCATTATCTACTGGGTTGTGTGAAATATAATTAACAGTCTGCAAAAGTAAATTCGCTTCCATATTCATAAGGGTTTGTTGATCCAAATAAAAATCGTTTCTTTGAAGATTTTTCATCAATTCCTGTTGGGCTAAAACATCACAAGCACAGTTATAGAATTCATCAAATGTACCAAAGCTAAATGAATCAAGTTTTCTTATAAAATAATGCTTGTACTTATCCCAATAATCTGTTTTGAAAAGAAGCTGAGACTCATAAAAAGCTGTGGCATTTAGCTGTCCATCACAAATATATGTTTTTATTTCTCTCATACGCTTTTGCAGTTCTTCAACCTGCATAACAATCAAGGATGCTGCCTCAGAAATTTTTCGGCGTTCCTGTAACCGATAAATCAATAGTGCAAATCCACCAACAACAATTAAAGCTATATCTGATATAATTCCCCACATATAATTTGAACCTCCTTATCATTCCATTGGTTTGATTTTTTCTTCGATAAATGCAATTTCATCTTCGGAAAGATTATATTTTGCATAAAGCTGCTTATCTATTTCAGGTATAGACTTGCTCCAATCTATATCGGAATTACAGGTAAAGTCTTGCATAGGGACAAATCGATATGTTTTTGAAGTAGCATCCTGACTAGCCTTTGCAATACTGTGCATAAATCTTGCAAACCTAGTTTTTAAATATTTTACTAATGATTCACAAGAATATTTATCCAGATCAAGATCTACTCCAATCACTATATAAGATTCTGTACATATAGTATCAGGTTCACCTATAAATGCATTTAGATTATCGTCGTTAAGCTCCGTTCCGATATTATTAGCTCTAGGTGTAAACACTTTCCATATGTTTGACCATTCTGAATGTTGTTTTATTAACTGCTTATTTATATATCCATAAACTTGCCCTTTGCCTAAACATCTTATACTTTCATTAAATTTATTCTGTTTAAATTCTTTAGTCTTTACAATATTTGCCTCAACGCCAAACGGTTTACGAACAGATACATAATTGTCAAAGTATGTATCATTTTTCAAAGCAACTTTATCTAAAATATTGATTGCACATCCATGTCTTACAAAAATGTCAAGATCTTTTATTTTTAGAGGTCTTTTCATTACCACGGGCTTCTTACCACTTTCTATTGTGACAACAGTAGCCATTTCTTTCTTTCCATCAAATTGGCTATTTCTTAGAAAATAGCATACACCACCTCTAATATTTGTGTTAGGAAATAAAACTTCAGGTGATAAACAATCAAAAAGTTTTTCTAGATGCATATCATTAAGCATTTCATCTCTAAACTCGTCAAGACCTTTTCCTCCTGAATACCATCTAGTTGGCATAATAAAAGAAAGATATTGTGGGTTTAATCGCTTTGCTGTGGTTACAAAATGTTGATAAATAGGCTTGGCAC
>CALWLV010000007.1 GCA_944381595.1 uncultured Roseburia sp. | reverse complement strand
TCATAGGTGTGGCAAAGGAATTTAAGGTATCGACAGACTACATACTGGGCTTGTCTACCGTGAGCGTCCGTAAAAGCTACGATATTTCTGAATTAGGCTTGTCAGAGGGAGCCGTGAGGGGGCTTGTAACGGGTGCTGTTGATGTGCAAATACTCAATCGCTTACTGGAACACAGAAATTTTCCCAAGCTGATAGATTTGATACGGATTTATTTCCAAGATACAGCGGCGAGGGGGATTATGGCAAGGAACCAGCTTATTGAGATGGCAACGGCTTCCCTGTCTGACCTGATGAAAGAACATCCGGAACACCGGGCGGAAGCAAAGCAGGATTTACAGTTTTTGAACGCCCAAAAGCTGGGGGAGCATGAAGCGGAACTTGAGAAAATCAAGAATGTGTTCCTTGCAATCCTACGGGATATTAAGAAAGATATGGACAACGGCGAAAAGCCGGGAAAAGCTGTGACCGCCGCTATGTTCCAAAATATCCAGACCGCCGCACAAGAACAGAAGCAGGAATTACATACCATTGATGATGTGACGGCGTTGGTTGCGGAACAGCTTGAAAAAGTCATGCCACTGGATGATGAAACAAGCGAACAATTCCAGCAGTTAATGAAGAAGATGATTGAACAAGTGGGAAAATAAAGATATTTGAGGGAAAATGATATGGCAAAGTTAGAAGTTAAAGAAATAATTAGACGATTGAAGAAAAAAGAAATTCGGGTTTTTGATGTTCCAGAAGAATATAAGAACGATATTCAGCTTGTAACTTTTGAACGAAAAGCAGGTTTTCGTATAACAGGGAAAAGAGGATTTGACATTATTTCTAATTCTTTCTTCGTTGAAGAAACATTAATTTATTTGGACACAGATGGCGTGGAACAAAAAAGAGGCGTTTTCCTATCGTTTGATAATTTTGATTCTTATTTTGACTTTTTAAATGGAGATATTTATGATAATGCTTGTTATACATTTTGCCCTTTTTTGAAAATGGGAATTTCTAAAAACGTTGACGCAAAAAAGTTAATGGCAAGAAAAGCGTTTGTCGAAGACACAATAGATGATTATTCATTGTCATTATCGAATGAAGAAAAAGAGGATTATGAGGAAGGGAGGCAAATTCATAAATATTGTCAGCAGTGGAGCAAAAAATTTAATAATTGTAGTAGCTATGATGAATTGGTAAAAGTCGTAGGAAATTATAAAAAATCTAAGATTGCCTCCATTGTTGATGTTAGCTTTTTCTTTTTTCAATACATTTTCACAGATGTCAAGGATAAACAACGATTCTCTATTATTATGGAATATATGTCCTCCGGTGCTTATCCTGAATACAAAATAATAAACGCATTGTGTTCAATATATAACCCTGATGATGTTATGCAGTCATTTAACTACTCACTGGGAGTAAAGGGAACGATATATAAGCATAAGAAGAAATTGAAAGAGTATATTTGTCGTTTGAAAAATGGAGAAATTAAATTTTATTCAAAAGCATTTTTTGATAAGAAAACACATTACTATTGCGAAGAAACGCAAGGCTATCGAGAGGATAATAAATATTTTCCAATCACAACAATTTATAGGTATTTTGAAACGTTTGATGAGCTTGTTAGGTATCGAAACGGAGATTTAACATATTGTGATTTATCGCGTGCACTTGAATGTGATGCGGATTTTTCTAATTACATTATTGATGAAACGACAAAATTACCAGTTCATACAAATACAGAGGTTACTTATGCGATAAAAAAATACTATCAAAACGGAAAATTCCATGTGACGCAACAGTGGTGTAATACATCTGGTAGTGTGGTAAAAGAATACAGACGTTCCTTTGATTATTTTTTCGATTTTGTTTCTTTTTTAAAGGGAGATTTGTCTGAAGCTAATTTACTTTTTTGCGATGGCTTGATGTTTTTAGAACAGTGGAATACTATTGACTTTACAAATGCTAAAATGAAAAGTTCTCTATGTGAGAAGTTTGGCTTGAAATATCATATACAAGAAATCAATGGCGATTTGATAAAATCATTTGATTATGTAGAGCAGAATGAAAATGAAACAGCTATAATTCTCCAAACATCGAGGAACTTAACCGAAGAAGCCGCAAGAAAAGATTTATCAACTTTTGACATGTCATTTGATAACAAATGCCAAAGAGTTCACTATGTTTCGGATATTCATCTTATGCACAGGATACAAAATGCAGACTGTCGTTCAAAAGAAGATGTTATATATGTGATTCAAAAAATAGTTGATACTATTGCTAATGAAGCAGGAAGCTTATTATTGATTGACGGTGATGTAGCATCAGATATTGGGATATTTCAGTTATTTGTAAAGATACTTTCCAAAACATTGCGTCGGAACACGCAGGTTGTGTTTACACTTGGAAATCATGAGTTATGGAGTTTTCCGGGCCTTCAAATAGAACAGATTGTTTCAAAGTATCGAACTATTTTAGAAGAATACGGTATGTATTTACTTCATAACGATCTTCTTTACAAAGAAGATTGCGGTTTGCTTGCTGATCCGAACACAGGAACACACCTGATTAAACATCACGATTTGTGCCAAATGAATGAAACGCAAATTGCTGACCGCTTGCGAAGTGCAAGATATGTGATTCTCGGCGGAATGGGATTTTCGGGATATAATAAGGAGTTTAATGCCGATAACGGCATTTATCGAATGACTGTGGACAGGACTACTGAAATAAAAGAATCTAAAATTTTTGAAGATTTGTATAATCGTTTGCGTCCTATTCTGGTGAATAAGAATACAATTATTTTAACGCATACACCTAAAAAAGATTGGTGCAAAGAAGCGGGTCCTGATAAAAATTATGTCTATGTAAGTGGACATACACACAGAAATTTTTTCCATGATGATGGTGAGTATAGAGTTTATTCAGACAATCAAGTGGGCTACCATAGCGAGAACCCTCATTTGAAAACTTTTTTGATTGATAACGATTATGATTGTTTTTCCGATTATGAGGATGGTATATTTGAGGTCACGAGTGAGCAGTACAATGATTTCTATCGAGGGAAAAATATATCCATGACCTTTCAGCGCAAAGTAAATGTACTCTATATGTTAAAAAAGAATGGGTATTATTGTTTTATCCACAAATCAAGAAGTGGCAGTCTTACTATCCTTAATGGTGGTGCTATGAAAAAATTGGAAATTCAGGATATTCAGCATTATTATGATAATATGGATTCCATGATTTCTACAATAAAAACACCACTTGACGAGTTTACTTCATTTCAAAAGCGCATTGCAGGTATAGTAAAAAGAATTGGTGGGGCTGGTACGATTCATGGGAGCATAATCGACATTGATTTTTATAATCATATATATGTGAACCCGCTTGACTTATCAATAACTGGATATTGGGCATCCGATATAATTAACAAAATTGTATATCCGTCTATTCCGGCCTTATTGGAGAAGAACTGCCCTGCAATATTTGGCGAATATGTCAAACTTCTTAAAGATAATAGAGAAAATCCGTTAGCATCAAAACAACAAACGAATGTTGCAATATTACCACAGACGTATCTTGATACGGATATTTACAAGGCTTCAAGAGAAATAAAGAAAATGCAGAAACTTCATTCAAATATATTAAGCTCTTGGTATGAAGATACTCTACATAAAAGACCTCAAATCGAACTCACATAAAATTGGACGTTCTACTTATTTTGGCTTATGAAAAAATATGATTATAAATCACTGGGAAAGGATAAAAGAGGATTTTATATACGCCCTATCTGCTGATGAAACCAGTTCTGTGCTTGCGGCTCCACGCCACGCAATCACAGCCCTGCTTTCCTGCCGCTTCAAATGCTCTTGCCTTCCCCGGCGGCAACAGCATTTTCACGGCAACGCCGACAGAGCGTATAACACACTACACTTTGCAAGCAAAGTCGTGTGCCAAAGGGGTACCTTTGGAAACCCTGTTTTGTCGGAGTGTGTAGCCACACTTCCGCCAAAACGCAAAATAAGCGGTTACAATCTGCTGTT
>CALWLV010000006.1 GCA_944381595.1 uncultured Roseburia sp. | reverse complement strand
ATTATAGCGAAAAAACGCGAAAAAGGAAAGCAGAAAAATGCTTTTTTTAAAATTGCAAAAAGAAAGTACAAAAGATTGATTTTTTGTGTTATAATACACGTAATTCTATAATTCAGGAGGTAGTTATGAGTAATAAATGGGAAGTCTGGACAACAAAGCGAACAGAAGAACTTGGTGATCTGTTCGGAATTTTTTTTGAAGATATCAATCACGCAGCCGATGGGGGACTATATGGAGAACTGGTTCAGAATCGATCCTTTGAATTTTCGGAGGTTGATAACAAAAATTATCATCCATTGACAGCATGGGAGAAAAGTGTCGAGAGCGGTATCATCACACTGAATATTGAAGATGAGGAACCGGTTAATTTTAGCAATCCCCATTATCTTGCCATGGAAGTGAAGAAACCGGGAAAGAATCTGGGAGTATATAATACCGGATTTGGAAGTGGTATTCCAATTGAAGAGGGATCCTCCTATCGATTTTCCTGTTATGCCAAGAGAAATAAAGACTTTGAAAAATGTATCTGGGTGTCCTTAAGAAATAAAGAGGGTGTCGTGTATGAAAAACAGTCCGTGAAATTAAACAGAGACTGGACGAAATATGAGTTTTACTTTATGCCGGAGGTCACTGATCCTGAGGCAAGATTGTATATTACCGTAGAAGGGGAAGGAACAGTATATCTGGATCATGTTTCTTTATTCCCGACAGATACGTTTCATAATAGAAAGAATGGTATGAGGAAAGATATTGCAAAGATGATTGCAGATCTTCATCCGAAGTTTATGAGATTCCCGGGCGGATGCCTGATACATGACGGCTCATTAAATGCAGATGACAGAGATTCCATGTACCGTTGGAAAAATACCCTTGGAAATGTAGAAGGACGTCCGGCAAGAAGAAATAACTGGGGATATAACCAGACTCTGGGGCTGGGATATTATGAATTTTTCTGTTTCTGCGAGGATATTGGTGCAAAACCAATTCCGGTACTGCCAGGTGGCTATGATCCTCATCATCAAAGAATTACACCGATGGATCAGATGCAAGAGTGGGTGGATGATGCACTGGACCTGATTCAGTTTGCAAATGGCAGCAGTGACAGCCGATGGGGAAAAGTTCGTGCAGCTATGGGGCATTTGGAGCCATTTAATCTGGAATATATTGCCATAGGAAATGAAGAAGTGGGTGAGGCATTTTTTGAGCGTTATCCGTTGTTCCATAAAGCAATTAAGGAAAAATATCCGGATATTAAGATTATCAATACAGCAAGTCCATTTGCTTCCGGAGGCGAATTTGAACGAGGATGGGCATCAGCAAGAGAGAATCATTCTGATTTGATTGATGAACATTATTATATGTCACCGGAGTGGATGATTGCAAATCACCACCGTTATGATGATTTGAAGAAAGAAGATCCAAAGGTATTTTTAGGAGAATACGGAAGTTGGGGAAATACCTGGTATAATGCATTGGTGGAAGCATCTTATATGATTGGGTTGGAGCGAAATGCAGGAAAAGTTGCACTGGCCTGTTATGCCCCGATGCTTTGTCATGCAGATTATGTGAACTGGAAACCAGACATGATCTGGTATGATAATCATCGTGTATTTGGAACACCAAATTATTATATTCAGAGCATGTTTATGAAATATCAGGGAGACGCATTACTTGAGAATAGCATCACATTTGATGAGGAACCGGTGGATCTGATGCCGGAAAAGGCAAAACTGACAGGACAAATTGCTTTGGATTATCGGGATGCGGATGTGGAATATACCGATATTGTGATTGTCAATGAAGAAACCGGAGAGGAGATTCATCCGGAGAATGTGACATTGAATGCGGAAAATCGCAATGTTACATTGTTTGATATGCAGTCAGGCAAGTATACCATACGAATGAAAGCAAAAGAACTGACCGGTATGAAGGGCTTCTTTATTGAATTTAACAAAAAAGATGAAAAGAATCGTATGTTCTGGGAACTTGGTGCATGGCAGAATCTTGACATGGCAGTGGCAGAAGATATAAACGGCAGAGGTTCCTGTCTGGGACAGTATACATTCTCGGTAGAGCAGGGAAGAACTTACGAACTGGAACTTCAGGTAGATGGAAGAAATATTAAGACCTTTGTCGACGGTGTGCAGTATCATGATATTAAGGTAAAACCAGTGATTCAGGAGCCTTTATATACGACTGCAAGTGCAAAAAATGATGGAAGTATTATCTTAAAGATTGTAAACCTTTCTGATACAACCAAAGAATTGGATATTCATCTCCACGGAATGGGAGGAAAAACCAACATGGGTAAAATGATTCGCATGTCAGGATTCTCTCTGGACGATGTGAATACATTTGAAGAACCGGAGAAAGTGGTGCCAAAGATAACAGGTATCATGTCGGAAGCAGGGGATGTCATCTTAGATGTGCCGGCACAATCCGTCAGCATTATTGTGATTAATAAAGAAGAAAGCTACAACGTACCGCAGTAGACAGACAGGAAACAATTGGAAATAAACAGGCAGAAGGTTGGTGAATACTCACCAACCTTCTGCTCATTTATAATTAGGAAATATGATATTTTTTCATCCAATAATTAATCTGAAGTACATAAGCAACCATCTGAGGTCCCGCCATCAGCTGTCCGTACCATGGTCTGCCATAGTCGGAAGGGGTGTTCAGGAAGGAAATAATTTTTTCTTTATCAAGGATTGTATGAATTGGTTCATTTGGAGAATGCAGGATTTCCATCATTCTGCTCTTTAGTAATGCTTCATATGCCGGGTCATATGTCTTTGGATAAGGGCTTTTCTTACGATGCAGCACTTCTTCCGGAAGGAGATGTTCTCCCGTTGCAATCAGAAGACTCTTGGTGACTCCGTTTTTGCATTTCATATGCCATGGAATATTGTATACATATTCTAAAATTCGATGATCTGCAAATGGAACCCGGGCTTCCAGACCGGAATACATACTGGTACGGTCCATGCGATTCAAGAGAGTCATCATAAACCATTGAATATTCAGCCATGCGATTTGTCGTCTTCGAGCTTCTTTTTTATCCTCTCCGGCAAGGGCGGGAGTTTTTGCAACAGATACTTCATATGCATTCTGAGCGTATTGGCACACATCCGTTTCAGCGAGAAAATCATCCCTTAACAGGCAGGTTCTGGCTTCCATATCATGACTCCATGGAAAACAGGATTTTTCAAACAGTTCTTCCCGGTGAAACCATGGATATCCGCCAAAGATTTCATCTGCACATTCTCCCGTAAGTGCCACTTTATGATGTTTTGCCACTTCACTGCAAAAATACAGAAGAGAGGATTCTACGTCTGCCATGCAGGGCAAATCTCGTGCATCTACGGCTTTATAAAGATAATCTGCCTGAATCTGATTATTACATTCCAAAAAGGTATGGCTGCTTCCGATATGTTCTACCATTTTTTCGGCAAACGGACGATCCTGGGAGGACTGGAAGGAATTAGCGCGGAAGTTTTTGTCATTGTCCACAAAATCAAAAGAATAGGTGTGGAGCTGCTGCCCTTTTTTCTTTAATTCTTTGGCACAGATGGCAGAAACCAGGCTGGAATCCAGACCGCCGGAGAGGAATGTACAGATAGGAATATCTGAGACCATCTGACGTTTTACACTGTCATAAACGAGAAAACCTACTTTTTCTTCTGTTTCCTCCAGTGAATCTTTATGTTCTTTTGCTGTAAGTTCCCAGTATGGTGCTGTCTGGCATGTGAAAGAAGTTCCTTTGCCCTTTGCCACTAGAAAGTGGCCCGGCAGCAGTTCGTTTATTCCTTTAAAGACACCTTTTCCGGGAGTATGTGCAGGTCCGGTACCGAAGATTTCACACCAGGTATCACTGTCTGCTTCCGGCTTGATGCCGTAGGCAAAGAGAGCCTTAGGCTCAGAGGCAAAGATAAGACTATGGTCTTCTTCGCAGTAAAACAGAGGTTTTACTCCCAGACGATCACGAACCAGAATCATGGCATCTTCTTTGACATCGTATATGGCAAACGAAAAAATTCCATTTAATTTCTGGAAAAATCCCAGACCTTCCGACAGATAGCCATTTAAAATAACTTCTGTATCACTGGTGGTTTCCCAGGGAACATGATATCGCTGCAAGTATTGTTTTAATTCACTTGTATTATAAATCTCCCCATTATAGCAGATAACAGATGTTCTGACAGAGATGGTTTTTTTCATTGGCTGTCTTCCGCCTTTTAAATCAATGATGGAAAGCCTTGCATGGGCAAGACCTGCATGAGCAGAGAAAAAGACATCATTGTTGTCGGGACCCCGATGGAGAAGGCTGTTTTTCATATTTGTAAGACGTGTAAAAAATTCTTCTGATTTTGTGTAGTCAAAATCAGTTTGGTAGAATCCTGCGATTCCGCACACATTGCATCACCTGACTTTCTATTCAAATTTATGACTTTGGATAACCGGTTGAATCTGTTTATAATTCAGAGCCTGAAGAATGCTATCTGAAAGCAGCTCCACATGAGCAATCATGGAATTGGGCTTTGCCTTATAATTATCCTGACCAAATGGAACAAAATAAATGTTTTTGGTATTAAGAAGTATTCCAATATTCTTCAGATTCATTCCAAGGGCATCATTGGTGGAGAGAGAAATGACCACAGGTTTATTATTTCGTAAATGAGATTTGGCTGCCATCAGCACAGGAGTATCAGAAATTCCATTTGCCAGCTTTGATAAGGTATTTCCGGTGCAAGGTGCTATGACCAGTATATCCAGCATGGATTTCGGTCCGATGGGTTCTGCTTCCGGAATGGTCATAATAGGTGATTTTCCGGTGATTTTTTCCATGCGGTGAATGAAATCTTTATGGGTTCCAAAACGGCTGTCAGTACTTGAAGCCTGGTAGGAAAAAATAGGAATCAGGTTTGCTCCCGCGTCTTTTAAAGCTTCCAGAGTTTTAAAAGTTTTTTCATAAGTACAATAGGAGCCTGTCATGGCAATCCCAATATTGATACCTTCCAATGATTTCATATCTTAAATCCTTTCTAATACAGATATATCATAAATGAGTTAAAATGCTCTCAGCCATGGCTATGCCAGCGGCTTTTGGAGCTGTTTTTCCGGGAATTCCCGGACAATGGACCAGTTTCAGGGCCAATCCCTGACAAATATCAGAGTCAAAGCCTCCCGGTGCGGATGCTGTTTCAAATAATACACAATCCTTCCTTAAAGTCCGTAAAAATGGTGCTTTTATGACTGGGGCAGGGATGGTATTAATGACAAAATCAAAATCCTGTTTCATCGGTGGATAAGTACGGATATCATAGCACTGATACCCTGCCTTCAAAATATCGGGATTTTTTTCCTGCTTCCGGTCATATACAAACACCCGGCTGCCCAGGCAGGACAGTTTGTTTGCAATGGCTGCACCAAACCTTCCATATCCGGTGACCAGACAGGAAGAATTCCTAATTGAGCCTTTGGTATGATGGATAATATAAGCGAGAAGGCCTTCTGCGGATAGTTGGGAATTTACATCCAGAAAACTCTCTTCTTTCATGAAATCAAGAAAAGAAACCTTTGGCATATTCTGTTGAAGATATTTGGGAATATTTCCACCTGCCAGAATATCCGGTTTGTTCGCAGCATTTATTAATTCTGTCAGTGTCAGGGCATTTTCTGAATGGGGCGTAAACAGATGGATTCCATCCCGGCTAAAGGGCACAGGTCCGATAAAAATCCTGCATTGTTCCAGAGCCTGATTTAAGGTAGGGACGGAAGTAACTGTGTCTGGAAAACGAGTGGAAAGTGTCTGAGAGGCATTGACCGGAAAGGAGGTCAGATAATAGGTTACCTGAGCTTTGATGTCTTTCTCCTTTAACACTTCCAATAAATGTAATAACATATAATACTGGCGTTCATCACCGCCTGCCAGGGATATCTGCAGGGACATGGAAACCTCCTGAAACATAATCTTTTTATAAGATAGTATATGAATGGGAGCAGAGAGTGTGAATGGGCTTGCAGGAAATGTCAAATATGGTATAATGAGACTCGTGAAACAGAGAAGTTTTAAGGATGTAACGAAAGAGGTAGTAACGATGCAGGGAAGCTGTGAGATGTGTATGTATTATGAATACGACGAAGATTATGAGTGTTATGCTTGCCAGATGAATCTGGATGAGGATGAGATGGAGCGTTTTCTGAGAAATCAGGTACAGCAGTGTCCATATTTCCGTTATGGGGATGAATATCAGATTGTAAGGAAGCAGATGTAACATGAATTGTAAATTATGTCCGAGAGCCTGTGATGTTGACAGAGAAAAACAAGTTGGATATTGTGGAATGGGAAATCTTCCTGTGGTGGCACGGGCGGCATTGCATATGTGGGAGGAACCGGTGATTTCCGGAACCAGTGGTTCCGGAACGGTGTTTTTCAGTGGCTGTTCCCTGGGATGTGTGTTTTGTCAGAATCACAATATTGCATTGGGAAAGGCAGGGAAGGAAATCAGTCTGGAGCGATTGGTGGAAATATTTTTTGAACTGGAAGAAAAGGGAGCCAATAACATTAATTTGGTTACACCAGGTCATTTTATATATGGAATATCCCAGGCATTGATTCGTGCAAAGAAACAGGGACTAAAACTGCCTGTTGTATATAACACCGGAAGTTATGAGAATGTGGAAGCATTAAAACAGATGGATGGTTTGGTGGATGTATATTTACCGGATTTCAAGTATTTTTCTCCGGAAATAGCAAGGCGTTATGCCAATGCACCGGATTATTTTGAAATTGCGGCGCGGGCCATCTCAGAGATGTACCGGCAGGTGGGAAAGCCTGTTTTCTGTGAAGAGGGAAATCAGGAGAAAATCATGGAATATACAGGGGAAGAGGAACATATTGTGATGAAAAAAGGTATGATTATCCGCCATTTGCTGCTTCCGGAACAGGTGGAGGATTCGAAGCATATTATCCGTTATCTTCATGAAACATATGGAGATAAGGTTTATTTAAGTATAATGAATCAGTATACTCCTCAGCCCGGCTTGGAGAAATTTCCGGAATTACAGAGAAAGGTTACGGAAGAAGAATACGATGCGGTGGTGGACTATGCATTGGATATTGGGGTTACCTCAGGATTTATACAGGAAGGAGATACCGCAAAGGAAAGTTTTATTCCGGAATTTAATCTGGAAGGTGTGTAAAAAAAGATGTCTGTTTGTGTAAAATAATTGACAATAAAAAAAATTCATAGTAACATAAAACTGTATCATAGTAACATAAAACTGTACCCAAAAGTATTGCGGAATCAAATGATAGAAGGGAGAACAATATGAAATTAAAAAAATTAACAGCACTTTCCATGACTGCTGCACTGGCAGTGAGTGCTCTGACCGGTTGTGGCAGCGCGGAAACAGAGGAGAACAAAGGAAACAATAACGAATCTGGAAAAACGACAGCTGCAGAGTCTTTTGCAGATGCTCTGGAAAAGGGAAGCAGCATGGAGACCTACACGATGGATGGAAAACTGAATTTCTCCATCAAGGCGGATGAATTGATGTCCGATGAGTATACACAGGCTATGTTGGGTGTATTTGGAATCGAAGGAGATGAGTTGAAAGGAGAACTCACTTTTGAGGAAAAGATAAAAGGAACGGATGCATACCAGTGTACGATTGGTGTAGAGTTTGGAAATATCGATTCTGATATCACAGAACTGATTTACGTAGATGATACTCTGTATGTAAATGTAAAGATGATATGCGACTTTGTAGAAACAGTTGCAGAGAAAATGGATATGAGCAGTGAGGTGAAGCCATATTTGCAGTTGATTCCGGAAGGCGATTATGTTGCAGTGACTTCAGATATGCTGGATCAGTTTGCCAATGACATTATGGCAGGAGCAGGTACCAGCGTAGAAGGAATTCCGGATGTCAATGAAGAAGAAGCAAAGAAAGCCATCTTCTATCTTGCAGATGAAATGGAGAAGATTGCAAAGAAGGGCGAAAATTCTTATTCTGATAAGGATGGATATACCATTACCATGAACAATGATAATGCAGTATCCCTTTTGAAAGCATTTGTAGATGTATTTGCAGAGGATGGAGAAGAGATTCTGAAAAATATCGAAGTATTCACAGGAGATCTTGGTGTAACTGCTGATGATATGAAAGAAAATATGGGCATGGGTTCAGCAGAAGATATCGAAGCCTTGTTAAAGGATGCAGAGTCTGTTAAAGATAGTGATACGAAGGTGTCCGTTGAAATGAACAGCAATTATACAGGTGCTGAAGGCGAAGGTGTATTTGACTTCGGAATCGATGCAACGGTAAAAGATTCTCAGATGGACATGGGAATTGGATTCGAGATGAAAGTAAAAGAAGCTGCAGATCTTAACATTGCAGCACCGGAAAGCGTGATGGCACAGGAGGATATCGATGCATTGATTGAAATGTTGAATGGTACCGGAAGCTATGAAGAAAATTCTGATATGGACACACTTGATTCAGTTGCATAGAGATACAAATAAAACCGCGGGTAAATCCCGCGGTTTTTTTGCACTATTTTTCTTTTTGAATCAGTTCGTAATAACGACCTTTCTTTGCCATTAATTCGTCATGGCTTCCCATTTCTACAATCCGTTTGTCATCAATAAAGAGGATGCGGTCTGCATTTTTAATGGTAGAAAGTCTGTGAGCAATGACAAAACTGGTACGTCCCTTTAAGACCACTTTTAACATTTCCTGAATCTGAGCCTCTGTCTCGGAGTCAATGTTGCTGGTGGCTTCGTCCAGAATCACAATCTTCGGGTCAGCAAGAATCAGTCTTGCGAAGGAGAGGAGCTGTCTTTGCCCGCCGGATAATTCGCTTCCCTGTTTGGATAAACGTGTATGATATCCATATGGCATCTTTTCAATAAATTCGTTTGCAGAAACTTTCTTGGCAGCTTCGATACATTCTTCATCTGTTGCCTCAGGTTTGGAGAAGCGGATATTTTCAATTACTTCCCGGCTGAATAGGAACGTATCCTGCATCATGGTGCAAACCTGACGGCGCAGGGACTGTAATGTCACCTCAGAAATATCATGTCCATCCACGGTAATTTTTCCACCAGTGACATCATAGAAACGACTGAGAAGACTAATCAGAGTTGTTTTTCCCGCACCGGTTGGTCCTACCAGAGCAATCATTTCTCCCGGTTTGACATCAAGATTTACATGTTCTAAGACATTGATGCCGGGTACATAGCCGAAACTTACATCTTTGTACTCCACATGCCCCTGAATAGGAGGAAGTGTTTTGGATTCCGGTGTGTCTTTGATAGCTGGTTCCTCATACATTAATTCAAAAATACGTTCCAGGTTCGTTGTAAGTGTTGTGATATTTTGCAGTCTCTGACATAAATCAAAGACGGAGTTTGCAAATAATTCCATATAAGTAGTGACGCTTATGATAACACCAAGAGTCAGACTGGCTGGATTCTTGCTAATCATGATAAGAGCGGACACATAAATGACAATGGAACAGCACATACGGATAATACCATGAGCCATTGGGAAAATCGCTTCCCGGAAATGGGTTTCTTTCATAAAACATTTGGTTACCTGGTCAGTGAGATGACAGAGAATATCGGAATTTAAATCTGCACGGTTAAATGCATGAATCACATCCACACCGCTGATATCCTCAGCAACAAATGCCGTACGGTTACTGTTTTTATTTCTCGTAATTCTGGCAGTGCGCTGTAATCCCCTTACCAGAAGAAATACGATGAACAACAGTGGTATTTCTACGATAAGAACGTTTATCATCAAATGAATCTGAAGAAAACAAACCACAATCAAGGATAACACTAATTTAAACACACTGACAATAATATTGGTCAGATGATTGATAAAAATGTCGGATACTTCATCACAATAAGAAGTAATACGAACCAGAATTTTTCCGGATGGACGATTGTCATAATAGTCAAAACTTAAATCCATCAGTTTTTGAAACATATCGTTTCGCAGTTCGCTGACAATATTATTACCTAATTTGATGGTCATCCGGTTATTCAGATAAGCAGTGATGACCTGTCCAATCATCACACTTGCCCATATACTCACAAGCAGAATGGCATATACCTGAAATTGGGAGGATAACTGTCCGTTTTTCGGCAGTACTTTGTTAATCAAATACATATTTAAAGTAGCAGGAATCATGGATAATACGCTGTTTAAAATCAGAAAAACCATAACAAGACAGTAGTCTTTTTTATATTTTCCGGCGTAACTTACGATATTTTTCAACATCTGGAAGTTAAAATTCCGTTCCATGACCTCGTCTTCAAAATATAAATTTCTACTCATTCATTAACACCTCCTCGCCTGCCTGATGATGATAGATTTCTGCATATCGGCCGTTCAATGCCATCAATTCTTCGTGTGTTCCACGTTCAACAATACGTCCGTTCTCGAAGAATAAAATTTCATCCATATCCTTTAATGCATTGGCTCTGTGGGTGGCAATCAACAGGGTCTTACCACCGCAAAATTCTTTGATATTCTGGAAGATTTTTTTCTCCGTTTCGAAGTCCAGCGCACTGGTGCAGTCATCCAGAACCAGTACCGGAGCATCTTTTAACAGAGCTCTGGCAATGGAAACACGCTGTTTCTGGCCACCGGAGAGACCAAATCCTTTTTCTCCTACGATAGTTTCATATTTATCCGGAAGTTTATTTGCAAATTCGTCCACTTCCGCAACTTTTCCACAGGCATGAACTCTTTCCACGGAAGCTTCCGGGTCATAATAGGCAATATTTGCTTCGATGGTATTGGAAAACAGGAAGATATCCTGCATGGCAAATCCGAATAGTTTTCGGACACTCTCTCTGGAATATTCATGAACATCCAGGCCATCGATGGTATATGTGCCATAAGTGGTTTGGGTATCGTTATCTTCCTCTTTTTTATCCTTCCGCAGACGAACCAGATTTGCAAAATCCCCTCTTAAGTGGTATGTTCCATCCGGGTCATCCGTAGAATATTTGTCACTTTCATATTCTAAATAGGTCTGCAATCCCTTTAATAATACAGATTTTCCACTTCCGGTACGGCCCATGATACCGACTTTCTTTCCATATGGAAGATCTAGGTCAATACCGGTGACAAGATCAGCATGTTCCTTTTCATCATGGTCATTGGAACGAATGGTTACATTTTTCAGGACAATATGAGGCTGTCTGCCAGCTTCTTTGTTGCCATAGGCATCCTTTGCCGGATCTTTTTTTCTGAGAAATGTAAAGATACGGTTGCTGGAAACCACGCAGTTTTGCATTTCACCAAGGGTATTGGAGATTCCAATAAACTGTGCGGCAATGGTCAGCAGGTAAGAAAGGAAACTGGTAAATTCACCGGTAGTCATCTGAAAATTCACCGAAAGTACAATACCATAAATCATGCTGATGATGTACAGTGCATTCTGAATACTGGAGTAAAGCAGATTAAATCTTGCACGGTAATCTCCAAATTCATAGAGTGTATCCCGCAGTTCGATATTTTTCTTCTGAAAAATACTTGTCTGGTAATCTTCTCTTGCATATGCTTTGATGGTACGGATTCCGTAAATACTTTCCTGGATTTCTGAAGTTAAATCGGAAGTTCTGCGCCATTGTTTATCATAATAATATTTGGACTGACGCATAAAACGTCTTGTAACAAGGATATACAAGATTCCCGTGATAGCAGGAAAAATCATAAGCCAGATGCTGATACGCATCAGATAAATGGCCGACAGCGAAATATAGCAAATCGGGTCCACCATTCTGGTAAGATAATCCGCATACAGAGCTTTCAATTTTGCCGGGTCAGCATTGGCAATGGTCAGCAAATCTCCGGCGGTGTAATCCTGCAGAAGCTCACTGCTGGAATGATTGATTTTATCCAATGCAGCTTTTCTCAGCATTTTTTCACTTTTGATACCAAAATAATGGGACATATGCCATTTGATATAAAAGCTGATAAAGTAAATTGCCATCAATAGGAACATGACTCCCACCAGTCTGACTAAAATGGCTTTGTAGTCATTTACAGGAATATCTTCAATCAGAAAAGAGAAGATACTGCTGTTTGCCGTGGATTCTTCTCCAAAGGCCGGGTTAATGACACGGTCCACAATCAGAGCCAGTATCTGTGGTTCTGCAACAAGCACTGCCATACGGATTGCACTTAGAACACAGCAGAAAATATGTATCCACAGATACTTCTTGAAATAGGGGTAAGTGTCTTTGAATAAATCTTTCATTTTTTCACCTCTTTTTCTTATTATTTTCGTTTTTTATTTTGTCTTGGTAATCATAGTTGAAAGGGATTGAAAAGTCAATAGAAGTGAAAGAGGAAAGCAGACTTGGTCAACAAAAAAACAGAAAAGGTCAATAAAAAATAGCTCCGGGGAGAAGACCGGAGCTATGAAAAATGGGGAGGAGTAATTTTTCTTTCATAAGAAAAATTATTATAAAAAACTATAGTAAGAAATCTGCTTCTTACAATGATAAATATAGTTGAAAAATGTGGTGATTCTGTGAAAAGTTTGAAAATAATGTATGAAAAAAATGATAAAGAATCAGAGATAAATCATGGAAAAATATTGTACAACTTGAGGGAAAAAAGGTATAATATATAAAAAAAGATCCCGGGGAGAAAACCGGGATCTGAAAAAATGGGGAGGAGTAATTTTCTTTATGCTTAAAAGAAAATTAATATGAAAAAATAAAAAATCAATTATAAGAAACCTTGTCTGTTTCTTATGTTTATAAGATACAGAAAAAATGTGTTGATTTTGTGAAAAAAGCAAGTTCACTTTGTGAAAAATATAAAATATTTTGGAGGTTAAAAATGAATGTTTGTGAGCGCTTTTTAAAGTATGTTTCCTTTTCTACCCAGTCAGACGAAGAAAGTGCATCCTGTCCAAGTACGGAAGGACAGCTGATGTTTGGGAAATATTTAATGCAGGAGCTGAAAGAGATAGGAGCCTGGGAGGTGAGTATGGATGAGCATGGTTATGTGTATGGAAAGATTCCGGCAACCAAAGGTATGGAAAATCAACCGAAGCTGGGCTTGATAGCACATATGGACACGGCTCCTTCCTTCTGTGGGCATGGAGTGAAACCGAAGGTGATAAACAACTATGATGGAACAGATATTCCTTTGGATTCAGAGGGAAAAGAAGTACTTCGAGTCTGTGAATACGAAGAATTGAAACAGTATATAGGACAAAGCCTGATTGTTACGGATGGAACGACTCTTCTTGGGAGTGATGATAAGGCTGGCATAGCAGAAATCATGACGGCAGCGGAACGATTACTTCGGGATGAAATTGCCCATGGTCCTGTTTCCATTGCATTTACTCCGGATGAGGAGATTGGAAGAGGTGCCGATTATTTCGATGTGGAAAAATTTGGTGCAGATTATGCTTACACAGTGGATGGGGGAGCGCTGGGAGAAATTGAATATGAAAACTTTAATGCGGCGTCGGCATTGATTCGAATTCATGGAGTGAATATTCATCCCGGTGAAGCAAAAAATAAAATGAAGAATGCCAGTCTCATTGCCATGGAATTCAATGGTATGCTGCCACCGGCACAGATTCCCGCATGTACAGAAGGATATGAAGGCTTTTATCATCTTTGCATAGGTAATTGCGAAACAGGTTTGCAGGCTTGATTCCAGCGAGGTAAAGATCCGATATAACCGGATTCCCAGGAGGTGGATATGTATAACCGGATTT
>CALWLV010000005.1 GCA_944381595.1 uncultured Roseburia sp. | reverse complement strand
TTATTGATGATACACCGGAAGCTGTTATTTTATCAAGTTTTGATCCGATTCGAAGAGAAGTGGCAAGAATTGCTCTTGAAAAATTGATTGTGGATGGAAGAATTCATCCGGCAAGAATTGAAGAGATGGTTGAAAAAGCTCACAAAGAAGTAGAAAACATGATGCGTGAAGCAGGTGAAGAAGCTTCCCTTGAGGTTGGTGTTCACGGTATTCATCCTGAATTGATCAAGCTTCTTGGTAAGATGAAATTCCGTACAAGTTATGGTCAGAATGCATTGAAACATTCCATTGAAGTTGCTCATCTTGCAGGATTGCTGGCTGGTGAAGTTGGCGTGGATGTGAGAATGGCAAAAAGAGCAGGACTTCTTCATGACATTGGAAAATCAGTGGATCATGAAATGGAAGGTTCCCATATTCAGATTGGTGTGGATTTGTGTAGAAAGTACAAAGAATCAGCGATTGTAATTAATGCGGTAGAATCTCATCATGGGGATGTGGCACCGGAATCATTGATTGCATGTCTGGTACAGGCTGCAGATGCAATTTCAGCTGCAAGACCTGGTGCAAGAAGAGAGACATTGGAAGCATACACCACAAGACTGAAACAGTTGGAGGATATCAGTAATTCTTACAAGGGTGTTGAGAAGTCATTTGCAATTCAGGCAGGAAGAGAGATTCGTATTATGGTAATACCGGAGCAGGTAAATGACGCAGATATGGTATTACTGGCAAGAAATATTTCAAAGCAAATTGAAAATGAACTTGAATATCCAGGTCAGATAAAAGTGAGTGTTGTACGCGAATCAAGATGCGTAGAATATGCGAAATAATTAAAAAATGAAAAGAAAAAAGAGGGTTATATCATGAAATCCTCTTTTTTCTTTTTATTTTTGAGAAAAAAATTACAGAAATGCTAGACATAATCAACTCTTTGTATTATAATGGAGCAAGTGTCTTTCGACAGTGTACTAAAGTACTTCTGTCACGGACATCAGGAATCGTTTCTTCGAAATGATGACTTTGAATAAGAAAGGATGAGAAAAAATGGCATTAACATTATCAAGAAAAGCACAGGCAGTGAAACCTTCTTCCACATTGGCGATTACTGCAAAGGCAAAGGAATTAAGAGCGCAGGGAAGAGATGTAGTAGGATTTGGTGCAGGAGAACCAGATTTTAATACACCGGAAAATATTTGCAATGCAGCAATTCAGGCAATTCAGGATGGCTTTACCAAATATACACCAGCTTCCGGTATCGTGGAATTAAAACAGGCAGTCTGTGATAAGTTCAAGAAATTTAACGGCCTTGATTATAAACCAAGTCAGATTGTAATCAGTAATGGAGGAAAGCATTCACTTACAAATGTATTTGAAGCTATTTTGAATCCTGGAGATGAAGTAATCATTCCGGCACCTTATTGGCTTAGTTATCCGGAAATTGTAAAACTTTCCGATGGTGTTCCTGTATATGTCCGCGGAGAGAAAGAGAACGGATATAAGGTAACAGCAGAACAGCTTCAGGCTGTAACCACAGAGAAGACAAAAGCTCTGGTGCTGAATACACCAAGTAATCCTACCGGTATGATTTACACAGAAGAAGAACTTCGTGCAATTGCGGATTATGCAGTAAAGAATGATATTTATGTAGTGGCAGATGAGATGTATGAATATCTTGTTTACGAAGGACAGAAGCATGTCAGCATTGCAAGCTTGAACGAAGAAATTTATAAGAGAACTATTACCGTCAGTGGATTGGCTAAGAGTTATGCCATGACAGGATGGAGAATCGGATATACAGGTTCCAGTGAAGAAATTGCAAAATTGATGGGCAGCGTACAGAGTCACCAGACATCCAATCCAAACTCTATTGCACAGAAGGCTGCATTAGAGGCTCTGACCGGTGATCAGTCAGCGATGCAGATGATGATAGGTGAATTCGACAAGAGAAGAAAGTTTATGTATGATAAAATCAGTACTATGCCATATATTTCAACAGAACAGCCTCTGGGAGCATTCTATGTATTTGTTGATTTGAGCAAAGCACTGGAAAAAGAATATAAGGGTGAAAAAGTAGAAACTGCAGCTAAGATGGCAGAAATCCTCATTGAAGATTATAATGTTGCAGTAGTGCCATGTGCAGACTTCGGATTCCCGGATCATATGAGATTGTCCTATGCAATTTCTATTGAGCAAATTGAAAAAGGACTTAGTAGAATTGAGAACTTCTTAAATGAATTAAAATAATGAATAGAAAAGGTGGATATTTTTGTCCATTTGTGGTAAAGTCAGATACAGAAAGTATCTGACTTTCCTAATATATAATAAAATGTACAGAAAGGAAATCATAGTATGGCGAAAATTGGATTCATTGGAATGGGAAATATGGGATTTTCCATGTTAAAGGGCGTGTTAAAAGTATTTGAGAAGGATGATATATTATTTACAAGAAAAAATTCCGCGCTGGGAAAAGAATTGGCAGAGGAAATCGGAGTGCGATTTGTGGAGAGTAATGCAGAATTGGCAAATAATGTAAAATATTTAATCCTTGCAGTAAAACCACAGATGTATGATCAGGTAATTAAGAATATTGAAAATGTAATTACAAAAGAACATGTAATCATTTCTCTTGCACCGGGAATTTCCATTGAATACCTTACGGATATGCTGGGATTTGATTCCAGAGTAGTTCGTGCCATGCCAAACACACCTGCTCTTTTGGGAGAGGGCATGACAGGTGTAAGTTATGACCCGGCATTGTTCTCATTGACAGAAAAGGATATGCTGGAGAAAATCTTCAAATCCTTTGGAAAATTTGCACTGGTAGATGAGAAATTAATGAGTGCTGTGGTTTGTGCATCAGGAAGTTCCCCTGCCTATGTATATATGTTTATTGAGGCTTTGGCAGACAGTGTTGTAAAATATGGAATCCCAAGAAAAGATGCTTATGAAATGGTAGCGCAGACGGTTCTTGGAGCAGCAAAAATGGTATTGGAAACAAAGAAGCATCCGGGTGAATTAAAAGACGCAGTATGCTCCCCTGGTGGAACTACCATTACAGGTGTTTCGGCATTGGAAGAGTGGGGATTTAGAAACAGTATTATGAAAGCCACAGACGCATGTTATAACAAAGCAGAAAATATCAAATAGCCGGGAGGATAGGATGGAACCGCTAAAAAGAATTAACAGAGAACTGGTGAAAAAATGTCACGTATTTGATTTATATCAGGATACCATAGAATTACCGGATGGAACAAAACAGTATTATGATTTTGTAAAACATAAAGGAGCAGCAGCTGTAATTCCTGTAATGAAAAACGGCAAAATTTTGATGGTAAAACAGTATCGGAATGCACTGGACCGTTTTACGCTGGAACTTCCGGCAGGGGGAAGAAATGGTGAGGAGGAACCAACCATTGTCTGCGCCGCCAGAGAATTGGAAGAAGAGACGGGATACCGTTCCAATCATCTGGAATTGCTATTGAGTTTAAAAACCACCGTTGCTTTTTGTAATGAATTGATTGATGTGTATGTGGCAAGAGATTTGGAGAAAACACAGCAGCATCTGGATGAAGGTGAATTTGTGGATGTCTGTGAATATGACATTCAGGAACTGGTTCAGATGGTGTATGATTGTAAAGTTCAGGACAGTAAGACGGCGTCTGCCATTCTTGCATATTATGTCAAATATGTTTTAAGAAAGGAAGCATAAGTTTTTCTTGTATCTCATATAGTGAAATATGGGATAACCCCTGGAAGGGAGAAAAACAATGCTGAAAAATATAACGTATATCAGTGCAGCAAAAAAACAACGGAAAGTAAAAAAATCATCACTTCATTTCAAAATGAAAGGAATCCATGGAGGGATGCATTTTGTTTTGTTTTTTTTCGCCGGCATTATTGCCGGTACGCTGTTACTGAATTTTTTTATTCAGGGCGATTATAAGCAGTTGGGAATATATAGTAATTATTTTATGGAACAGTTAGAAAATGTGGATGTCACAAAGAGAGAATTATTTCTTTTCTCATTTGGAAACAGAAGTAAAGAAATACTGTGTCTCGTCTTTTTTAGTGTCACATCCCTGGGAAGAATTCTGCCGGCACTTTATTTGATTTATAAGGGAATGACCGTAGGTATTTTAATCAGTACCTATGTGCTGCAATATCAAATAGGTGGAATCATGCTGTTTCTTTTATCTGTATTTCCACATTATATTACATATATTATCATGGTGTTGCTTCTGTTCTCTTTTAGCAGGGAACTATATGAAACGGCAAAAAACTTTCGAGGACAGAATACGGGAGAGGATGGAAGGAATCTTTTGGCATTTATTAAGAAAAAAATACCGGGTTATCTGAAATGTCTGTTCCTTTTGTTTCTGTTAAATGCAGTAACCTCTTATCTGGAGGTCTTTGTGAATTTAAATATTATGAAAAATATTTTGAAGTAAACTAGAAAGGAACCAAAGAGAAATGATAGAATTTAAAACATTTGGATTTTATCCCTTTGTTTTGAACTTGCCTGATTATCTCGTAAAGAAAATAGTCTGGGATGAATATTATCACACGAAAGGAAAATCGGGAATGATTCCTTATTTAAAGGGAAAGAATGCAGGAAAATTTGCTGCATTATGTCTGTTGAAAGAGTACGGCGTGATGAAAAAGAATGGAGAAATGGTTCGTCAGTGTAACTACTTATTCTATCAGATTTTTCTTGGTATGCCGATGGAGCTGATGGGGGATATTGTAAGGGAAATGATTGTGACCAGTGAACCTGGTCTGACTTATGAAGAATATATCCGGGTTGTAAAATTTATTTTAAACCATTATGGAAAATGGTTGGAAATGCTGGAATTTTCAAGAGAAGGAGAACGGGAAACATCTCGCTTGCGGTATCAGAAATTCAGGGAAGAGACAGAAGGCACATTGACAGGATGGCAGACAGTACAACAGGATGCAATCAAACGGGGAATGGACATACAGTTCCTTACTCTGGATTTCAATGATAATTTTGAAATAGAGAAATTTTTTCTGAAACAGGAAAAAGACATAGAAAGACTTTCACAGGGATATGAAAGCCTGCCTGTATCGGAACTGTTTTCTGTATATCAGACCATTCTTCAGATTCCATGTAAAACAAAGAACATAGAGGTACGGTTGGAACAAATCAGGAATCGTCTGGAACAGATAGAAAAGAAACACTGGCAAGATATGTTGGACAAATTAAAAGAAACGGTGAATCTTTTGGAGTTTGGAAGCAATCAGGTCTTCTTTGGAGATAATTTGGAAAAATGCAGGGAAGCAGAGAATATATTTGCAAGTACCGGGGCTTTTGAGTGGATTCTTCTGTATCATGACAGTTCAGGGCTGTTAAACGGAAAGCAGGGGATGGCAGTGACTACAAAGAAAATTTATTATCGGACAAGACTGATAAGCGGAGAAATCGATATTGGGGAAGTTGCCGGATTTACCTTTGCTGGTACTACATTTTCTCAAAAACTGGTTGTGACCACAAAGAAAGGAAAAAAATATTTTTTGCCATGCAACATAGAAAAAAGCAACCATTATAAATATCTTAAGGTGTTAGAGGAACTGTTGAATATCATTGGCACAGAGAATTGATGAATATCATTTGGGCAGACTTGCAAAAAAAACGTAATTATGTTATGATTTTCAAATGTCATAATTGATTAAAGGAGACAATTGAGATGAAGATAATGGCTGCGGCAGATATTCATGGTTCTGCTTATTATTGCAGAAAACTGCTGGAACGGTATGAGCAGGAAAAGTGTGATAAATTATTGCTTTTGGGGGATGTGTTATATCATGGACCGAGAAATGATCTTCCAAAAGAATATGCCCCGAAAGAGGTTATTTCCATGTTGAATGGGATAAAGAATGAAATTCTTTGTGTGAGAGGAAATTGTGATACAGAAGTGGATAAGATGGTTTTGGAATTTCCAATTCTGGCAGAATATATCTTACTCTATCTGGATGGCATCACCATATTTGCAACCCACGGACATAAATTTAATAAAAATTTTATGCCCAATATCGGGGAAAATGAGGTATTATTACATGGACACACGCATGTTCCTGTATGCGAAAATCTCGGCAAGAATCTTTATATGAATCCGGGCTCCGTATCTATTCCAAAAGAGGGAAGCCATCATGGTTACATGATAATAGAAGACGGAGTATTTGAATGGAAGAATTTAGATGGAGAGAGGAAGCAGGAATACCGATTCAGATAGAAAAGGAAGAGAGAGAATGGAATTATATATTGTAAGGCATGGAGAAACGGAGTGGAATAAGGAACATCGGCTTCAGGGACAGACCAATATCCATTTGACCGAATATGGAAAAAGTCTTGCAAGGAAGACAGGAGAGGCGTTGAAAGAAGTCAGAATTGATAAGATTTATTCCAGTCCTTTAGACAGATCCTATGAGACTGCTCTGCTGATACGCGGAGACAGAAACATTCCCATCGAAAAAGATGACAGACTTATAGAATTGAATTTTGGGAAATTTGAAGGAAAAACAGTTCCGGAACTTCAGAACGATGATAGTACGTCATTTCGTTATTTTTTCAGCGAACCGGACAAGTATGTAGCCGATGAAACAGGCGAAACTCTGTTACATTTGTGCCAGAGAGCCGGGGAGTTTCTGAAAGAGAAAATTGAACCCATGGAACAGCAGTGGGAGAGAGTGATGATTGTTGGTCATGGTGCATTGAATAAGGCATTGATGTCTCATATCAAGCAGTTAGAAATCCGGGATTTTTGGTCAGGAGGATTGCAGAAGAACTGCAATGTCATGATGGTTGAATGGAAGAATGGAATCTATAGAGTGATAAAGGAAGAAAATTTGTTTTATGAACAGATAGAGAGAAAGAGGTTATAGGAATGATTAGTAAAGTAAAAGCTTATTTGAAAGATATTTGGAATGATAAGATAAAACGGGCAACACTTCTTATATTCTTTATTGCGCCATTCGTTTCATATACCATCGCAGAGGCATTGAACCAGAGATCGGTTACAAAATTTTTTCAGTTTGTCATAGGAAGTCCGGTGACATTCCTGCTGAATTATATTATTGTTTTATTCACCCTCTCATTTACGTTGCTCTTGAGGAAAAGAATTGCACCGATGCTTTTGATATCCTGTATTTGGATTGGGTTTGGCGTGGCGAATTTTATGTTGAAAACATATCGTGAAACGCCATTTTCTGCCAATGACCTTCGTATGGCAACATCGGTAATGGGAATCATGAATAAATATCTCAGTGGTCCTATGGGTATATTTTTGATTGCATTGATTGTGCTTGCAATTGGAACAGTCATTTTTCTTTGGATCAAATTGCCGAAATATGCACCAAAGATTAATTATATATGGAATTTGGCGTTGATTGTATTAATCGGGATTATTACAGTGGGTTCTGCCAACATCGGTATCGCTACAGGCAGCCTCTCTACGAAGTTCCCGAATTTGTCTATTGCATATCAACAATATGGATTTGCCTATTGTTTTGCCAATTCCGTTGTAAACGTGGGAGTAAAGAAACCGAAGGAGTACTCGGAAGAAACCATTCAGAAAATTACAGAGAAACTCAATCAGGCAGAAGACAGACCGGTGGAAGAGGCAGAGACGCCAAACATCATCTTTTTACAGCTTGAATCTTTCTTTGATGTGAACAAAGTAAAGGACCTGGAGTTATCTCAGGAGGCAACGCCAATCTTTAATCAGTTGAAAAAGGATTATCCATCCGGTTTTCTGTCAGTAAATAATGTGGGATATGGAACAGCAAATACAGAGTTTGAGATGATGACGGGAATGAATCTGGAAGATTTTGGACCGGGAGAATTTCCGTATAAGACCATTCTGACAGAGACAACCTGTGAAAGCTTGGCTTATGTACTCAGGGATTATGGATATACTTCTCATGTCATCCACAATAATAATGCGGCATTTTATTCCAGAAATCAGGTCTTAAGGAATCTGGGATTCAATAGCTTTACCAGCGTGGAATTTATGAATCCTACGGAATATACACCGCTTGACTGGGTGAAGGATTCCATCTTAACCGGTGAAATTATGGATGTACTCAATTCCACGGAAGATCAGGATTATATTTATACCATTTCTGTACAGGGACATGGAAGTTATCCAACCTATCAGATATTGGAAGAACCGCTGATTACCGTAAGCGGAATAGAAGATGAGGAGCGTAGAAATCAGTTTGAATATTATGTCAACCAGATTAAAGAGATGGATGATTTTATTGGAGAGCTGACGCAGACTTTAGAGAATTTTGAGGAAGATACCATTCTGGTCATGTATGGAGATCATCTTCCAAGCCTGGAGCTGACAGAAGAAGAATTGACCAATGGAAATCTTTATCAGACGGAATATATTATCTGGAGTAACTTTGGATTTGAAATGCCGGATGAGGATTTGGAGACGTTCCAGATTTATCCGAGAATTTTACAGAAACTGGGTATTGATCAGGGTGTGATTAATCGTTTCCACAGAATTTATCAGAATGATAAAAATTATTTAAGCTCTCTGAAAACACTGGAGTACGATATGTTATACGGGGATCAGTATGCATTTGATGGAACCAATCCTTATGTGGCTACCGATATGCAGATGGGAACCTACCCGGTAGTGATTGAAAGTGTGGAAGTTGTGGAATCACCACAATTCTTTTTCCCAAGCACCGCCAATGAGTCGGGTGAACCGGAAACAGAGATGGAAACATTCATACCGGGTGATACCAGTCAGTATTATCTGGTGAAAGGACAGTATTTTTCACCGTTTAGTTTTGTTTACATCAATGATCAGCGATGTGAAACCCAGTTTGTTGACAGAAATACACTTCTGGTTAAGGCGTCAGAAGTTCAGAATCTGGATTCGTTTACCATAAAGCAGTTGTGGAAAGCCAGATATGTGGTAAATACCTCAGAAGAATATATTTATATTGCTACAAATGAGGAAACCATACCGGATGCTCAGCAGGATGGTACAACGGAAGAACAACAGACAGAAAACAGTACAACAGAATAAGAGATGGATTCATATTTTACTTCTCAGATTCATAAGATAGAATAAGAAAAATTGAGAGTGTAGATATGAAGCGTTATTTGAAAAGAATGGCAGTATGGCTGATGACAGTTAGTTTGATTTTGGGCATACTGCCATTTTCTGTTTATGGGGAAGAGGAAAGTTCTCAGGATGGTACACGGTTGGATTTGCAGTCAAAGGCAGTAGTACTGATGGAAGCGTCTACGGGGACTGTCATTTATGAACAAAATCCGGATGAACAGTTATCTCCTGCCAGTATTACCAAAATTATGACCTTGATTTTGATTTTTGATGCATTAGAAGAAGGTCGCATTACTCTGAAGGATTCCGTGACTACATCCGCGTATGCCAAATCCATGGGAGGTTCTCAGGTATTTCTGGAAGAAGGAGAAGTTCAGGATGTGGAGACCTTAATTAAGTGTATTATTGTGGCGTCCGGAAATGACGCATGTGTTGCCATGGCAGAGCATTTGATGGGCAGTGAAGAGGAATTTGTAAAAGAGATGAACTGCAGGGCAGAAGGTCTGGGAATGAACAATACTCATTTTGAAGACTGTTGTGGATTGACCGATTCCGACGGACATTATACCTCTGCCAGGGATGTGGCACTGATGTCCAGAGAATTAATTACCAAATATCCGGAAATTTTCCAATATTCGACCATCTGGATGGAAAATATCACCCATGTGACGGCAAAAGGCAGCAGCGAATTTGGTCTTGCCAATACCAATAAGCTGTTGAAACAGTATCAGTGGACCACCGGATTGAAAACAGGTTCCACCAGCAAAGCAAAATATTGTGTCAGTGCAACGGCAAGGAAAGATGACATTGATTTAATTGCAGTTATCATGGCAGCTCCGAATTACAAACTCCGATTTTCGGAAGCAGCCAAATTACTGGATTATGGATATGCTCATTGTGATTTGTATCAAGATGACAACCGGGACGCCTTAAAACCGGTGAAAGTAGAACTGGGGGTAAAAGATCAGGTGGAAATCGCTTATGCGGCTCCATTTTCTTATCTTACAACCACAGGGGAAGCGGTAGATCAGGTGAACAAAAAGATTGTAATAAAAGAAGATGTGAAAGCACCGGTGAAAAAAGGAGATGTGTTGGGAGAGGCACAATACTATCTGGGGGAACAAAAAATTGGTTCCGTTCAAATTGTTGCCAAACAAGGGGTAAGAAAAATGGTATATCTGGATTGTGTCAAAAAATTAGTGAGTGCATTGTGGATATAAGTGTGTTATACTAAAGAGACGCAGAGCGTAACAATCTTTACATAGCGGAGGTTTTATGTTATACTTTCTGATATTGTGTGCAGTTCTGCTAATCACCTGTGTGATTGGCAGAAGCTGCTATGAACATAAACATTTACAGAAAAGAAAATATGTCTTTCAGACAAAAGAGAAAGAGGGAGTGCGAATCGTATTTCTCTCTGATTTGCATGAGAATACCTTTGGGAAAGAGAATGAGAAACTGATTCTTGCAATTCGGGAAGAAAAACCGGATCTTATCTTATTAGGTGGAGACCTGATTATTGGAAAAGGAAAGCGGGTAAAAACAGAACATGCCCTGGCTTTTCTCAGGCAAATTCAGGGAATTTGTCCCATTATTTACAGTTATGGCAATCATGAGACGAGAGTGAGGGAGACAGAACAGTTTCTAACATATCAGAAGGAGCTGCAATGTCTGGATATTCATGTGCTGAACAACGAAGGTCTGTTATGGAAAAAGAAAGACAGATTTTTTTATTTTTATGGTCTGGAATTGGAACCGGAATACTTCAAGGGGAAGAAATTCTCAGGAGAAATCAATCCTTTTGGGGATGTGGAAGAAGAAGTTACAAAAGTTCTGATTGCTCATACGCCTAATTTTTTCGATGTATATGCGGAATGGGGACCGAACTATGTGTTTTCCGGGCACAACCATGGAGGAATTGTAAGACTTCCTGCACTGGGAGGTTTGATTTCAACGGAACATAAACTGCTTCCAAAATATTCCTATGGATGTTATGAACTCGGAAAAACAAAGATGATACTTTCCAGCGGAGCGGGAAGTCATACCATTAAATTCCGATTGTTTAATCCTGTGGAGATTGTTACGGTAGAATTATAAAGAGAAAGGCTGAAAGTATGGGAATACCGGTAAAACTTCAGGTGTTTGAGGGACCGCTGGATCTTTTGCTGCATCTGATTGATAAAAATAAAGTGAATATTTATGATATCCCCATTGTGGAGATTACAAACCAGTATCTGGAATATGTAAATCAGATGGACAGGCAGGATTTGGATGTAGTCAGTGAATTTCTTGTCATGGCGGCCACCCTTCTTGATATCAAATCGAAAATGCTTTTGCCAAAAGAGGTGAAGGAAGACGGAGAAGAGGAAGATCCAAGAGAGGAACTGGTGCAGAAGCTTCTGGAATATAAGATGTATAAATATATGTCTTATGAACTTCGTGACAGGGAGCTGGACGCAGAAAAAACCTTCTATAAGAAACCAACGGTGCCGGATGAGGTGGCAAAATACGAACAGCCTGTGAATTTAGATGAATTGCTGGACGGTCTGACTCTTGTCACTCTGAATCAGATTTTTCAGCAGGTGATGAAGCGAAGAGAAGATAAAGTAGATCCCATTCGAAGTAAGTTTCAGAATATTGAGCAGGAAGAGGTGAGTCTTCCCGATAAGATTACATTTATCAGGGATTATGTGAAGGAAAAGAAAAAATTCAGCTTTCGTAAGCTGTTGGAATCACAGCATAGTAAAATGCATGTAATCGTATCTTTTCTTGCCATCTTGGAACTTATGAAAATGGGTGAGATTATGATTGAACAGAAAGAACTCTTTGATGATATTCTGATTATGGAAAAGCCGGTTAGGGTAAGTATGCAGAGTTAGGAGAATTGCATGGAAGATAAGAAACAGTCAAATAAAAATGAGAAGGAACTTCTGGCTGCGGTGGAAGCTATTTTATTTACCATGGGCGAATCCGTGGAGTTATCCAAAATTGCAACAGCCATAGAGAAGACAGAGGAGGAGACAAGACAGCTGATTGAGAAACTGATGGAGCGATATGAGAATCCTGCCTGTGGATTGAAAATTGTAGAACTGGAACATTCCTTCCAGATGTGCAGTAAGAATTCTACATATGAGTATTTGATTCGGGTGGCAAATCAACCGAAGAAACAGGTGCTTTCGGACGTATTGTTGGAAACTTTATCGATTATCGCCTATAAGCAGCCAATTACCAGAGCGGAGATTGAAAATATCCGTGGTGTGAAATGTGAGCATGCGATTAATAAGCTGATTGAATATAACCTTGTCATGGAACTTGGAAGACTGGATGCACCGGGAAGACCACTGATGTTTGGAACCACCGAGGAGTTTCTGCGTAAATTCGGCGTCACATCGATTTTGGAACTGCCGGAACCGGATGGTGATAAGTTGGCAGAGTTTCAATATGAAGCAGAAAAAGAAATTGGATATTTGGAAGGGAATGAATAACATGTTAAAAAAAGTATTGTCTTCGGAAACCTGTGCTTCCTGTCGTATCTGCTGTTCATTTGTAAAGGAAGATGCATGGGAATCTCCGGTGTTTTCGGAAGTGGAGATGGAACAGATTCGAAGACTTGGAATTTCAGAGAAGAAATTTTATGAAATAGAGCAGAATGGACGGAAGGGCTATCAGGCGGATTATCAGTTTGAGAATGAACACCAGATTCTGCTTTGTCCTTGTCTGGATGAGAAGAAAGGCTGTCTGTTGGGGGAACATAAGCCCTTTGAGTGCAGTATCTGGCCCATTCGTATTTTTGAAGATGAAAATGGTGGGTATTTGGGTCTGGCGGAGGTTTGTCCGGCATTTTCCGGGGAGAAGAAACGAATATTGATGCAGGAATTGGAAGAAGGAGGACTAAAAGATCGGATTCTGAAAGAAAAGAACCGACAGACAGTCATCAAAGAATCAGAAACTGGATATGAGAGATTATAAGAACCGGGATTTCCCGGTTCTTATTGTTTTACAGATACAGTTCATGCCATCAGCAGATTAGGATAGAAGGAAGAATCGCAAGACACTTTTCAGACAATGGGAAAAGTCGAATGCTTCCATGCATTGAGCGACGGAGATAGGGAAAGTATGGACGACTTCATCATTTATGTAGTAAGTGGCGCTTCCGACGATATCTCCTTTCGCAACCGGAGCATGGAGAGTGGAAGGAAGATCATAATCCACAGAAATCACATCGTCCTCTTTGGTAAGATAGAAAAGAGGATGTTCCTGTATTGTAAGAGATATGGAAGGTGTTTCATCTGCATGAAGACCGGTCTGTAAAGAAGCATCCAAAAGGCCATTCTCGACGGGAAGTGTGGGCAATGCTTTGTCATAATCATATAAATCTTTTTTGGTGAAATACTCCAGACCATAGGTAAAGAGCAGCTTTGCATCCTGCCACTTATATGTTTTATTATTTGGCCAGCCACATCCGAGAAGAGCGATGGTGTAAATCCTGTCATCCTGTTTTAAAGCTGCCACATAACAGTAACCTGCCTGCCCGGTGAACCCGGTTTTTCCGGAAAGAACACCGTCCATCATGGTAAGAAAAGCATTTTTATTGGATACAGAGAAACTTCTGGAACCGGATTGGATATTGCCGTTTTCATCTGTCACGAAATTTGTGAACTGATAGGAAGGAGTCTGAGTGATATTTAGAAATGCTTCGTTTTGGATGCAGTATGCCATGATGCGGCAGAGGTCTGTGGCAGTGGTGCCATGGATATAGTCTGTGCCATCGATGGTTTCTGTTGCGTCCAGTCCATTGGGGGTAATAAAGTGACTATCCGTGCAGCCAATTTCTGTGGCTTTCTCATTCATGAGTTTGGCAAAACCGGAGACACTTCCGCCGATGTGTTCTGCGATTGCCACTGCAGAATCATTGTGAGACTCCAACATCAGAGAATAGAGCAAGTCTTTTAATTGATATTGTTCACCGGCAGTTATATTCAGCTGTACATCCGGCATGGAGGCAGCATATTTGCTTACGGTGACAAGATCCTCCAAATTTCCGTATTCCAATGCAAGAATACAGGTCAGGATTTTCGTGGTACTTGCATTGGCACGGATGGTACCCCCATCTTTCTCATACAGCACTCTACCGGTTTCCGCATCCATCAGGCAGGCAGACAAGGCATGAAGGGTGGAAGTATCCGGTTCATCTGCAGGTATGGGTACAGGAAGAAAGGATAAAAATAAGGTTAGAAGAATAGGAAAACAAAGGAATTTTTTAAATTTTTTCATGAAAACCCTCGCAAAAAATAGACAAAAATTACTTGCCAATTTCAGGAAGTAGATATAAAATTAGAATTGGCAGAAATTTTGAGTATCATTTATTAAGTAACGTATGTGAATATTTAGAAAAATATGAGTACATACTTTAAGATAATCTGAATTTTACTGAAAATAAGCATATTGCTTAAAATATAATCAATGGAGGGCTGAATGATGAGTAATTTGGCAAAAAAGTCAGCAATGGCCAGAATACAGGCATTGGTTGACGACAAAAGCTTTGTCGAAATCGGTGGTCTGGTAACAGCAAGAGCTACAGATTTTAATCTGAAGGAAAAACAACTTCCATCAGATGGAGTCATTACCGGATATGGTTTAATTGACAATCGCTTTGTATATGTTTACAGTCAGGATGCATCGGTACTTGGCGGAACTGTTGGGGAGATGCATGCAAAGAAGATTACAAGAATTTACGATTTGGCAATGAAAATGGGAGCACCAGTCATAGCACTTGTAGATTGTGCCGGATTGAGACTGGAAGAAGCAACCGATGCATTGCAGGCCTTTGGTGAAGTTTACAGCAGACAGGTCATGGCATCCGGAGTCATCCCGCAGATTACTGCAGTGTTTGGAACTTGTGGCGGCGGAATGGGAATTGCAGCCTCCCTGTCAGACTTTACATTCATGTCAGAAGAAGGTAAATTATTTATCAATGCACCAAATACATTGGATGGAAACAGAGTAGAGAAATGTGACACGGCATCTTCTGCGTATCAGGCAAGTGTAACAGGGATGGCTGATTTTACAGGTACAGAGGAAGAAGTACTGGCAGGAATCAGACAGCTAATATCTGTATTGCCTGTGAATCAGGATGATTTTGCAGAGAGTGATTGTACGGATGATATCAACCGCGTATGTCAGAATCTGGCAAATTATGCCGAAGATACTGCACTCGTGCTTACCCAGTTATCAGATTCCGGGGTATTCTTTGAATTGAAGAAAGACTATGGAAAAGACATGGTAACCGGATTTATGAAATTAGATGGAATTACAGTAGGCGCAGTGGCAAACAGGACGGTTTGTTATGATACAGAGGGAAATGTGGCAGAAGAATTTCCAAGAATGCTGACAGCAGAAGGCTGTGAGAAGGCAGCAGAGTTTGTGAACTTCTGTGACTCTTTTAATATCCCTGTTTTAACACTGACCAATACAGCCGGCTTTCAGGCTACGGTGGAAAATGAGAAGAGAATGGCAAAGGCTGCTGCAAAGCTTACATACGCTTTTGCCAATGCAACCGTTGCAAAAATCAATGTTGTAATTGGACAGGCTATGGGAAATGCTTATAATGTCATGAACAGTAAGGCGTGCGGTGCAGATATTGTTTATGCATGGCCGGATGCAAAAATAGGAACTATGGACAGTGAGGCTGCGGTAAGAATTATCTATGCAGAGGAAATTAAGAATGTACAGCAGGCACAGGATTTTATAAATGAGAAGAAGGCGGAATATGAAGCACTTCAGACAAGTGCAGCATCTGCAGCCGCAAGAGGTTATGTGGATTGTATTATTCAGCCGGAGGACACCAGAAAGTATGTCATTGGTGCACTTGAGATGCTTTATACGAAGAAAGAGGAACGTCCATCCAAGAAGCATGGTATTGTTTAGGAGGTGGCTATTGTGAAAAAGATAAGAAAATTTTTGCTTGTCCTCTTCTGTATGGTACTGTGTTCCGGTATGGCAGTTTATGCGGATGATGCATCGGATTACTATTCTGCACTGACCCAGACATCATCGGATCGAGAGATTGCCATTCAGGCCGGACAGTCCTATATGTCAGCATTTGCAGCCATGACATTGGATGATGCGACATATTATATGGAAAATGCCACTGGTTTTCTGCAAAAAGCAGCAGAACAATATCATAGCTATCTGGAAAATGATGTTCTTGGAGAATTCAAAGATATCAAGAGTGTTGAGGCAGAAGAGACGAAAAAAGGTTATGATGTTACCTGTACTGCGGAGTATGAAAATGCCAATTTAGTTATGACCATGAGCTGTAATTATATCGGCGGACAGATGACTCCTACCGGAATTGAATTTTCTGTGGAAGAGAATCATTCGAAATCCATGGGCGAAAAGATGCAAGGCGCAGTGTTAAATACCATCATTGGACTGGTAACCGTATTTGTTGTATTAATACTGATTTCTTTCTTGATTTCCTTATTCCGATATATTCCTGCAATACAGGAAAAATTTGAAGCCCGGAAGAGAAAGGAAACCATTGTTTCAACCCCAATGCCAGAGGCAGAGAAAGCAGAGGAACAGGAAGAACTTGCAGATGATACCGAATTGGTTGCAGTGATTACTGCTGCAATCTGCGCTGCAACAGGAAGTTCTTCGGATGGATTTGTGGTAAGATCCATTCGTAAATCAAAGAGAAAATAGGATGAGAAAGGATGAAAATCATGAAGAATTATAGAATTACAGTAAATGGAAATGTATACGATGTGACAGTGGAAGAAACGGGAGAAGGTATGGCCGCACCAAAAGCAGTGGCACCGGTAGCTCCAGTGGCACCAGTAGCTTCGGTGACACCAGTGGCGCCAGTGGCAGCAGGTGCAGGGGCTGTGAAGGTAAATTCTCCAATGCCGGGTAAAATTTTATCTGTGAAGGCATCGGTTGGCTCATCTGTAACAAAAGGTCAGGTAATTATGATTCTGGAAGCCATGAAAATGGAAAATGAAATCGTGGCTCCACAGGATGGAACCATTGCAAGCATCGATGTATCAGAGGGAGCTTCTGTGGAAACCGGAACCGTGTTGGCTACTTTAAATTAATTAAGGAGGTTTCAACATGGATTACATTTTGGACATTTTGGGAAACCTGATTCACCAGTCCGCATTCTTTGGTTTGACATGGGGCAATTATGTGATGATCCTGGTGGCATGTGTGTTCCTTTATCTGGCGATTCGTAAAGGTTATGAACCGCTGTTATTAGTGCCAATCGCTTTTGGTATGTTATTGGTAAATATTTATCCGGAAATTATGGCGTCTCCGGAAGAGACGTCCAATGGTGTGGGTGGTCTGCTGCATTATTTCTATATCTTAGATGAGTGGAGTATTTTGCCATCGTTGATTTTCTTAGGAGTTGGTGCACTGACAGACTTTGGTCCGCTGATTGCCAATCCAAAGAGTTTTCTCATGGGCGCAGCAGCTCAGTTAGGTATTTATATTGCCTACTTTGGTGCCATTGCCCTGGGATTTAATGACAAGGCGGCAGCAGCGATTTCCATCATCGGTGGTGCGGATGGTCCTACCTCCATTTTTCTTGCAGGAAAGTTGGGACAAACGGATTTGATGGGACCGATTGCAGTGGCCGCATATTCTTATATGTCTCTGGTTCCGATTATTCAGCCGCCAATCAAATCCGTTTGTCCCAACTTTCCTGCAAGAAAAATGGAGGTAGG
>CALWLV010000004.1 GCA_944381595.1 uncultured Roseburia sp. | reverse complement strand
TTCAAAAATTGAAAGAAACTCTTGACGCATAAGATAAACTCAAAGGACCAACCGAAAGGTTGGTCTTTTGTTATAGATAACAGCCGGCAAAGAAAAATTACAGGGAATAACAGAAAGACCCTCCTCCCGCTTGGGGAAGAGGGTCTTTGTTTGTAGTTATGAATTTCGACCGAAGCCAGTAACATCTACGAGATATCTGGCTGTGCTGACTCCATTGCCAGGGATATCGATGATATTACAGGATGGATTAGCATGGATAGAGAAATATTCCTCTGGAGTACGAATGCATCTACTCATGTCATAACCTTTTACTGCAAAGGTGGCTTCAACAATATACCATTCGCCATCCAGTTTCGCATAGCAAGTGGTGTGGTCACTTGAACCAGGAACATCTGCCCAGCCAAATTTCAGAACCGGAATATCTACTTGTGCAAGCATTCTACACAAGTCCAGTGTAGCTGCATCACAATTCATTTCTACAATCTGACCACTCAACGAAGTAGAACCGAAAATATCTCCTCTATTTGCATTAGGATCGTATGTTGCATATTGCTGGAGCATCTTCAAAGCCTCGATAGCCACTTCACGGTCGCTCATGGAATCATTGACTTTGTTCAGGAATTCAAAGTCTCTTTCGTTTCGGGTTTCGTAATAGTGATTGATAGTATAGAATTTGCTACCAGTCGATACTGCGGGATTCCAGATTGCCTGTTCAAACTTGAAATTACGAAGAATGTTAAATAATCCACTCACATATCGAGCCTTATCGTTATCACCCCATTGTTCATATACTGCATAGTTGTAATAAGGATTGCGGCTTACTCTGTCAATAGTCTCAGTTGCAACTGCATTTTCCGGGTCCAGAAGCGTCTGAGCCAGACAGTTAAAGGCATCCTTGTCCGTTTTGTCCTTAATCCACTGGGGAGCATCCGTCCAGTAGTCCACAGTCGGAGCGTGGGTCGAATAGTGCAGGGTTACAATGGAATCGGACACTGTACCAACCGGGCCATAGTTGCCGGTAGGCGTATTGGTTTCACCCGGATTCTCAGGAGTTTCCGGAGTCTCAGGGGTCTCAGGAACATCAGGAGTTTCTGGGGTCTCAGGAACCTTAGGGATATCAGGCGTAACAGCAGCAGAGCCTTCAAAATCCGGCAGGGTCTCCAACAGGTCATAGAGACGGCACAGGACCGTCGCAGCCTGGGCACGGGTCATGGAAGCCTTGGGGTCAAATTTGCCGGTAGAATCCACACCCTGAATGATGCCGGTGGAATATGCCACCTTAACGCCATACTGATAGCCCTGATTGACAGTTTCCATATCCGGAATGGAAATATTGGAAAAATCACCGGCCTTATAGCCGTAATCCTTGAGGATGTTCCAAACGCTTGCGGCCATTTTCTCTCTGCTGATATTGGATTCCATATCGGTCATGACCTGACCAACCGTAGAGCCGGTAACGCCGCCAGAGTAGACAAAGAGAAGTTCACTGATGGCGTATTCCATGGTCTTGGCGTACCATTTATTTGCATACAGTTCATTGGCAGGCACCTCGACGCTGTCCAGCGTATCTCTACCATAAGCCATACGCAGAGCCATGGTATACCACTCCGCAGCGGTTACATTGCCGTTGGGGTTGTACTTGCCGTTGCCGACACCGTTCACCCAGCCGTTATTGCTGGCGGTCTGGACATAGCTGTAGGACCAGTGGGAGGTGGGGACATCAGAGAAATTTGTAGAGTCAGCGAATGACCACTTTGCAAAATTGAGTACAGCCAACATCATAAGTGCAATAGCTGTAATATGCTTAATGTTTTTCTTAATACAATACATAATAAAATCCTCCTTAAATTTTGTAAAATCAATTACCCCTATAGTTTTCATTGCGATTTTCAATTGAGATGCTATTCAAGAAATTCAAAAGATTTTTATCCTCGAAAAATCTTGCATGAGCAATAGAATAGCCAATAATATCATCGCCAGAGATAGGACCGATCATTCTGGAATCTGTAGAATTATTTCGGTTGTCACCCATGACGAAATATTCATTTTCTCCCAGTGTAATGGGTTCATTTATCGCAACATCAATGTTGCCATACAGTCGGTAAGGTTCAGTTAGAAATTCTCCATTGCGATACACGCCATCGTGTGTAACCATGATAGTATCTCCAGGTTTACCAATCAATCTTTTACACCACTGTTCGGAATATCCATTGTCGTAGTGATAAGTAAAAATAATAATGGAGTCATGATCTATATCAGAGGCATCTGCAACACGACACAGTGCAGCCTCTCCAACAGCGAGTGTCGGGTACATCGAAGCACTTGGAATAACTGCCAGTCTGAAATTTATGACCAAAAGCAGAACAAGCACAATCGTGCAAGCAATGCCGCAAAAGAAATCAAAGCGATTCAATTTTTTTGTGAGTTTTTGCTCCTCAATAGAGACGCTGGGGGGCCCTTTTTTCGAAAACAAAGACATCAGAATACTCCCTTCCCTAAAGTAAACCGCTAATCGAACCCTACAAACTGCAAGGCCGTCATTACACTGCTATATTATGAAATATAATACCATGCCACAATGAATTTCTTTTGTTGGCTGTATATCTTTTATATACAACCTATTTGCATAAGCGGAAAGCGATTCACATTTAATATTTTGTATATACAATAATATGCAAATTTCTCCAAAATTTACACCTGGCAATTATTATTTTTTATTTTCCTCTTCGTAGTTGATCCACCAAAGAGTACGACAGAAAAATAGTGAAATAGCATCAAATAGAAGTCCATCAATCTTATAGGTAACAGCCATATAGATAAGAATAAAAGAAAATCCCCATGCAGGAATTGTTTCCAACCAGAAACCTGTAAAAAACTTTCCTACTTTCTGTGCAAGGGTTTTTGTCCCTTTCATTTTAGTTGCAGGAAGAGATAATAAAACAGATAAAAAACATGCAAAAAACGCACATGTAATATTGATATTGTCAAACATTATATCGTCTCCAATGTGTTTGTCAGGAGTCATTTAATACTTGTATCTTATCAGGGGAAATAACACTATATCTTGTGTGTTATAAATATAACATACGCAAAAGTGAAAGTCAATAATAAATAGCAAAAAAATTAAATATTTAATATATTTATGTTTTTAAGTATCAGAAATATTGTGATTTTGATAATTTTTTATGCAGATACAATATTTATTGATGAAAAATGCATATAATATGTAACCATATATTGTGGTCTGAATGATTATGTTTATGAAGATAGGAGGAATGCTGTATGGCAGCAAAGAAGAAGGATGTCAATAATGATGATAACCTCTTGTTTATCAATATCCTTTACCGATACAAGGCGAATCAAGCTGTAAAGCTACGTGTTCAAGTATGTGCTGCATTGTTCCGGAACGAAGATAGTGGATGGTCTATTTACACGGTAGAAATGGAAGACCGACAGTTCAAGATCAGCGGGGCATTTGCATCCCCACTCAGACTTGGTTGGGTATATGATATTGATGGGAAGATTTCTGATTACAACAATGAGCGTCAGGTAGTTGTCAACTCCATCAGTCCGGCAAATCCAGAAAACAAAGAAAGTATCATCCGTATGCTTCAAACGATAGACAAGCTCAATATTTCTGCCCATGCAGTTTACAAAAAGTATGGAAAAAACATTATTGCTGATATCCGTAATAACCCAGAGAGAGTAGCAGATGTTCTTGGGTATTCCCTGAGTGAAGTTCTTTCCTGGAATAAGGTATTTAATTCTGGGAAAGAAACAAATGAAGCATTTGAGGAATTAAGAGCTTATTATCTGAAAGACAGTGAATGCATTTATCTTCTAAAAGAATATGGAATTGGAATACTGGATTCTTTGAGAACCAACCCCTACATTTTAATTGAACTGATAGATCGAATTGGATTTAAGAGATGTGATGCAATAGCCATTGAAAAAGGAATTCCCTATGATGATCTGTATCGAATTCAAAGTGCAATTATCT
>CALWLV010000003.1 GCA_944381595.1 uncultured Roseburia sp. | reverse complement strand
ATATGTAATCCTTGGACACTCAGAGAGAAGAAGCTTCTTTGCAGAAAACGATGAGACTGTAAATAAAAAAGTATTAAAAGCTTTTGAACATGGCATTACACCGATTATCTGCTGCGGAGAGACCATGAAACAGAGAAAGCAAGGCATTACCCTGGATCTTATCCGGATGCAGATTAAGATTGCTTTCTTCAATGTGAAGGCAGAAAATGCAAAGAAAGCAATTGTAGCTTATGAACCAATCTGGGCCATTGGTACAGGTGTAGGTGCAAGTACAGAACAGGCTCAGGAGGTCTGCAAAGCAATCAGAGATTGTCTCGCTGAAATTTATGATGAAGATATCGCGAATGAAATTCGTATTTTATATGGAGGAAGCGTATCCTCAGCAAATGCAGCGGATCTTTTTTCACAGCCGGATATTGACGGTGGTCTGGTCGGAGGTGCATCACTGAAACCTGATTTTGGTAAAATTGTAAACTATAAGATGTCATAGGAAAAACATATATAAGTCTTGAAAACTACCGGATGCGGAGTTTTCAAGACTTTTTTTGATGTATATTTTCAAGGGGAAATCCATCGCTTTGTGCAAATTGTATAAAAATATAGAGTTGACTTATCTGAATTTAACAAAAATTACTTTTTTTACGTTTTCATGATGGTTTCATGATAATTTTATCGCATTAGTATGTTATAATGATGAAGTAATTGATGGAATATATCAAAGGAAAAATGGAAAGGGAGAAAAATGAAAAAAAGTAAAAAAAACAGATGGAAGGTTATGATTCTTCTAACAGGTATTTTTGCGGTAATGACAATTGGTATTACATGGGCGGTAGGAACTAAAAGTATCAGTGAGTATTTCTTTGAAAGTAAGGACAGTAATGAAGATGGTAAGGAGAAAAATATAGAATTGCTGGAAAGCATGATTCAGACTCCGGAACAGACGATACAAATAGATGAATATACGTTTGTACTGAATGAATATCTGCTGGAAGAAAAAACAGGGCAGTTTATTGCAAAACTTGAAGTCAGCAAGGACGGAGAGAAAATGGAGCTTTCTTCTTATAATGAGGGAGATATTTTAAGGTCGATTGACGACAGGTTTTATGTCAGATGGGCAGGAGGAGAACTTGAGGAATGCCGGGCGGAAATGGATGGTGACCGGGTATATATCTATGTAAGGGATACAATATCATTTGAATATGATCCGGACAGGAGTTTTGGAATTATGGATATAGAAAAAGAGGATCTGACAGACCACTTTGGGAAGAAATGTTATTATTTTGAGCTGGATGAAATAGAAAAAAATGTAAAAATACAGACAGATCAATATTGTGTGTATATATCGCCGGTTGGGATGAAAATCTATGCAAATCACTTGCCGGAAGATTACTTTGAGGATATCGCAGTGGAGGATGCCAAAGGAACGAAAACAGTGCTAGTAGAAAATAACGAAAACAAGGCTGCGATTCAAAAGGGTAGAGCTTACAATTCGGAATGGACAGAGTATAAACAGGCATATAAGTATAAATTTAAAAATATCATCGATTACACAAAGATAACGAAAATTTTAATAAATGGCGAGGAATATGAAGTTCAATAATTTAAAGAAATTTTTTGCAAGCAAATGTATTTATAAACGTACTTATAGATAGGGAGAGGGGTGAATAAATGAAATGAATATTTTATTGTTAAGCGGACTTTTGCTGTTTTCCGATGTTCAGCAACGTACCGATTATGATATGGATGTCATGGGAACAATGACTTACACCGCAGTTGTGGATATGGAAACGATTTATGAATTAAACAGAAAATCGCAGGATGAAAGTTTTGAATATCAGGGAGCAGGATTTCTGATGCAGAATGAGACGGCAATCATGGAAGATGGCGCATGGCCGGTATTTGCCGTCACCTCATCCGGATATCAGGATTATGAATGTATGAGCTGTGAAGATGGAAGTTCCTCAGAATTTCCCTATATTGTGCTAAGGCATACGGTGACAGGGAAGAGAATGGAACTTCCGGCAGAGGAAGAAGAATTAAAAGAGTTTGTTGAGGAAACATCAGAAATCAGTGAGAGAATTAGAAACAGAGTAATAGAATTACAGGAACGATTTACAGAAGAGCAGTATGGAGGAATTTATTATGACTACAGTACTGGTTTTGTAACGGTATATGCAGTATCCGATGATATCTGTAAGGTCTTGGAAGATGAAAACATAAAATATCAGAAAACAGAGATTTCGCTGAAAAATCTTTATGAAAGTCTGGAAGAAGTGTGGAACTGCAGGGAGGAATTGAGTATTAATTATGTCAGAGTCAACCAGAGATACAACCGACTTGATATTTATACGGAAGATGAGGAGAAGCTGGAAAAGTGGCTGGAGACTGCAGAAATTCCAAATTATCAGATTTATGAGGAAATATTACTTCATCCGGGGGACTGCCAGAGTCCTTTCAGGGATGATTTGCAGAATACAGATACGGATAATCCGGAAATTGTGTCATATCTGCATAGAAAAGATGAAAGTATTTATGATAAATTGAAAGAGGGGGTGAGGATTTTAAAGGAAGCCTATCCGGAGTACGAGTGCAGAAATCTGCTGATTCGGATTGCCTCAGATGGAAATTACCAACGATATCTGGATTTTGATGAAGAACTGCTTTCCTTTGTAGATGCCCTTGGGCCTTATGTTCCGAATGAAAAGGATCCGGCGGAAGAACTGCTCTTTGGAGATCCGAAACGCATAGAGTTAAAAAGTCTGTTGCGGGAATACCGGGAAAGATATCCGGACATGAGCTATCAGCAGATTTATGAACAGTATCTTTCCGATTGGGAGGACACCATGGTATGTTCCAGAGAAAAGAAACTGTTTGATCTGGCTGTAAGCAGACAGATAGCAGGACAAAATGAAGGAGAGAAAAGTAGCGAAGAAAACAGTAGTAATTTCAAAAACAGCTGGCTTGTCATTACAGCGGTGAGCATAACGGTTCTGATTTGTATCGTTGTATGGCTTGTAATATGGAGGAGAAGGAAAAAGAGATAATATGAACAAAATAAAATTTATTGGTTTTTTGGTAATCATCTTATTTCTGCTTTGCAGGAACGAATATGTTTATGCCGAAAAATCAGACACCACGGAATTTGGATTTTCCGGCTGTTATGTGACCATGGAGGATATTTATGCATTGAATGAAGCATATCAGAATAATCCGGAGATGAAAAATGATGAGGCGGAAGAATTTCTGATGAAAAGGGCAAAGAAGTATCAGGAAGGTCTTGATTACCGCATACAATCGGAAGGCTCAGGAATCGGCGTGTTAAGAACCGGGGATGATATGGGGTATATCGATTATATGTGTTATCCGGGGCTTCCAGACAGCTCCTATGCGGGAGATAACAGCGGCATTTATTTATATACTGCCATCGATTCGGATTTCTGCAGCCTGGCGGTATCGCAAGATGAACTGAAGGAGTTTATAGAGCGGAACAATCAGATAAAAGACAGGTACCGTGAGGTATGCAGATATGCGAGAAGCAATCTTCAGGATAATGAATATGCCGGCGTGAGCATCAACGATGAAAATATTCCCGTTGTACTTCTTGCAGAGGAAAGCAGGGCAGATGAACTGGAGAAACAGGGAATCGCGTGGGAATTCTGTGAAAAAACAAGATCAGATATGTATGGGGAATTGCAATATTTATGGGAAAACAGAGAAGCATTACAGCTTGTGAATGTTTTTTCCAATCAATATGCAGGGTTAGAGATTTATGGACTTATGAGCGAAGAAGAATTTACACAGAACGTTCCGGATGCAAAGCTTGCAGGATATTATTATGAAAAAGAATTTTCATGGTGGTATACGGATGAGAGGTTGACAGAGATAGAGGATGTGTCTGAGCTGGAGGATTTATCTCTCTTCCTGTTATCGAAAAAATGTGATGCAAGATATCTTATGTGGGGAGATGAATTTTGGGAGGAAATGAGAGTATGGATGGAACAAATGAGGAACAGCTATCCTTCCTATAGTTATGAGAACCTGTTCAGTCTGGGATATCTAAGCAGGGAAGAGGGATATTATACGGAGTTTGATTCAGAGTTGGAAGATTTTGTGAACCTTCTTCCGTATACAGAAAATAATAAGAATCCTTTCGATGAAAATGCCTATGGTGATCCGGAACAACTGGTATTAAAAGTGTTGTTGGAAAAATACAAAATGATGTATCCAAAACAGGATTATGGGCAGCTTTACAATACTTATGCCAGGGAGATTCGCGAGAGCAGCGTTTTGACACAGGAGGAAAAAAGGGACAGGTATAGCTGGAAAATCATGGAGGCTGAAAAGGAACTGGAAAATAGGATAGCCTCAGAGAAAAACACAATGCCTTTGGCATTGGCCGGCTGTGTGGTGCTTGTGTTTGGAGCTGCCGTCATGACTTTTGTCAAAAATGGACAATTAAGGAGAAAATAAGATGAGGGAAGTAAGATATTTAGGAGAATTAGTTAAAATTTTAAAGAAGGTTGATGGAAAAATTGCTAGGCATTAAATTTTCAAGGTGCATAGGCAAAACCTATGTGCAAAGTTTGAGTTATTTATAAAAAGTTCACTAAAAAAATATAGGAGGAAAAGTGTTATGTATAATAAATGTAAAAAGTTAATTGTTTTGTTGTTTGTTTTTTTTTGTGTTTAGTAAACCAAATAATTATATGTCATGCCCAGACAAAATCTTTTAACTATGAAAAAAATGTAGAATCAAACATGGAGCAGGCTCAGCAGTATCTAGAAAGTATTTTTCAAAATATACAAGAAATGTTGCGTGTTGATGGACAGAAGTATTATCAACTAAGTCCTGAAGTTGTGGACAATTTAGAAATTGCTGCTCCATATATTATTTATAATTTGGAGAATGCACAGAATGAAATTTATTATTTTCCAATAGTTTCTGGAAAAAATGTAGTGTTGATAATTTCAGTATTTAAAAACATTGATGGTTGTTGGTCAGAAATAGAAGAATATTATATAGAGACAGGAATGGTGGATGAAGCAGATAAAGTTGGCGTTTTAGGTAAAAAACAGATTTCTGCTAAAGCAAAATCATTAGGTGATACTGATACATCAAATTCAGGAATGTTTAGAGAAACACTTTGTCTGATGCAGACAAAAAAAGGTGACAATGTATATGTAACGTATAATGGTACATGGTTAAAAACACCTCAAAACAGAGGATGTGATATAGTTGGGATTGCAGTTGATAATCTTACTCCGATAAAGAATACGATTATTTGTAAATATTATTATGCCTTATCACAATATTCAGCAGCATATTCTAATGGTGTAAGAGAAATAAGCGGTAGTAGAAATTTAAACTTTGATAATGGTGCAACATATGTAATAACAAAATTCAATTTTTATACATCAAATGCACAAGATAATATGGCAGCTGTAGGAAATGTATATAATTCATATAAAACAAACAGAGTGTACATTTTTTTCCGGGCTAGTAGAAAAAGTGTGAGAAGAGTTTCTATTTCAGGAAATTATGTTTTTCTTGATGATTGTCAATATAAAGGCAAGGAAGAGGAAATAATTGATTTATTAGAGGAGGCCAAATAAAAATGATGAAATTAGGCGTGTTATTATTAAGCGGCATCATGATGCTGTCAGATATTGAAAATC
>CALWLV010000002.1 GCA_944381595.1 uncultured Roseburia sp. | reverse complement strand
GATTCTGTGTACTGTAATCCCCATGTCCTCGCAATCCATCAAAACAGATTCTGCCGAGTCTTCCTCTCCCTTATATGTCGTAATCACCTCATCCACCCAGTTCTGGCAAAGATATTGAACAGCATTTTCACCGGAGGCTACCACCGGAACTCCCTGTATGGAAGTCCTCGTCATATCACAATCCAAAATAATGATTCCATGAATGACTCTTCTGTCAAAGAGGTTTCCTGCAATATTCTGTACCAGCTCCCTGGCAGATTTACTATCTGTCAAAATCAAGAGGGACTGCTTTGCATTCCTGGAATCTGCCATATTTCTTTGAATCCTCTTCTTTCTCAGATACCGGATTCCATAACAGAAAAGAACCCCCAATTCCCACACCATGACAATGACAAGTCTTGAGTAATCCATTTCATACTTCGCAAGATAATTAAAGATTACAAATCCAATCAATACATAGGAAACAAAACGCAAGGTCTGCTTAAATTCCGGGAAATAACCACGTTTCAAAATGCCCTCATAACTTTCACAGAAAAATACGACAATAAGCTGAACAACCACAAGCGTCAGTGCCATTCGCCGATAATAATAACTGTTCAGTACATGAAATGAACCATAACGAAACAGATATGCAATATACAAAGATAATTGCATACCAATGATATCTAAAATAATAAAATCAAAATGTTTCAGCCACCCATTTTTTTCCTTTGCATACATTTCCCTTACCTCATTTATATTTACGCTTATGACAAACTGTTTTTTATTATATCGTAAATGTCCTTTGAATTCAATTGGAATTATTATACAAAATGTTGACCTGCCATGTTTTATTATAGTATAATGTTTTGAAAAAAAGAAAGGTTTTGACATGAAGTTACCCGGTTTTTATTCCTCAGGACAATTTGCCCGGATGGCAAATGTATCCCTGCGGACCATACGCTATTACGATAAAGAAAATATTTTAAAACCCTCTTATGTAAACGATACCGGTGCCAGATTTTATACCGATGAGGATTTTGCCAGATTACAACAGATTCTTCTATTGAAATATCTTGGTTTTTCCCTGAAAGATATCAGGGAAATGACTGTCAAAGATATGGACTACCATTTTATGCTGAATTCTTTGAAAATGCAGAAAACACTGGTGGAAGACCGTATGGAACAAATGCAGTTAGTAAAAGATGCCATTGAAAATACGGTATCTGCCATCGAGGAAAAGCAGGAAATTGACTGGAGCCAGATGTTAGAACTCATTCATCTGACGGGCATGGAGAAAAGTCTCAAATCCCAGTACCAGAATGCGTCCAATATTTCCGCCCGTATCCGTCTGCATGAAGAGTATTCCCAAAATCCACAAGGATGGTTTCCATGGATTTATGAACAGTGCCAGATTGAGGATGGATGGAATATTTTGGAACTGGGATGTGGAAATGGTGCTCTCTGGACGGAAAACTTCTCTCTGATTCCCAACCATGTAAAGATTCATTTATCTGACGTTTCAGAGGGAATGCTTCGGGATGCCAGACGAAATCTTGGATTAGAAGACAGGCGATTTTCATTTTCTTCTTTTGACTGTGCAAAAATCCCCTTTTCGGATGATACCTTTCATCTGGTCATTGCCAATCATGTTTTATTCTATTGTAATGACTTAGATACAGTCTGCCTGGAAATACGGAGAGTCCTCAAACCGGGCGGAACACTGATATGCAGTACATATGGGGCTGACCATATGAAAGAAATCAGTTCACTGGTACAACATTTTGACAGTCGTATTGTTCTGTCCGCTGAAAATCTCTATGAACGATTTGGACTGGAAAACGGACCATCCTTCCTGCTCCCCTATTTTCGGGAAGTATCTTGTCTGAGATATGAAGATTCCATCTATCTGGACAAACCGGAACCATTGATTGAGTACATTCTTTCCTGCCACGGCAACCAGAACCAGTTTCTTCTGGACCGGTACTCTGATTTCTGCAGTTTTGTAGAGAAAAAGACAAAACATGGATTTTCCATTACAAAAGATGCCGGAATTTTCCGTTGTAAATGTTAATATGCTGGATTGTTAAATATTTTGTAATATTTTTATTTCTTTTTTAATAGATATTTATTACAAAAAATCAAAAAAAGGCTTGCAGGTAACCTTACGTCACCTTTTATAATGTAACGGACAACAAAAAAGATACTATAAACATATAAATCTTATTTTCAAAAAAAGGAGAACTATTATGACAATTATTGTAACCGGCGGTGCTGGGTTTATTGGAAGTAACTTTGTTTTTCACATGTTAGACAAGTATCCGGATTACCGTATTGTGTGTCTGGACTGCCTGACATACGCAGGAAATTTATCAACTCTTGCTCCTGTGATGGACAATCCAAATTTCCGTTTTGTAAAAGAAAGTATCACTGACAGAGAAGCTGTTTACAAATTATTTGAAGAAGAACATCCTGACATGGTAGTAAACTTTGCAGCAGAAAGCCATGTAGACCGTTCCATCGAAAATCCGGAAGTATTCCTGGATACAAACATTAAGGGAACTGCTGTTCTTATGGATGCATGCAGAAAGTATGGAATCAAGCGTTACCATCAGGTATCCACAGATGAAGTATACGGTGACCTTCCTCTTGACAGACCGGACTTATTCTTCACAGAAGAAACTCCGATTCACACAAGCAGTCCATACAGCTCATCTAAGGCAGGTGCTGACCTTTTAGTTCTTGCTTACCACAGAACCTATGGTCTTCCTGTGACCATCAGCAGATGTTCCAACAACTACGGACCATATCACTTCCCAGAGAAGCTGATTCCTTTGATGATTGCAAATGCACTGAATGACAAACCACTTCCAGTATACGGAAAAGGTGAAAATGTTCGTGACTGGCTGTATGTAGAAGATCACTGCCGTGCTATCGACTTAATCATCCATAAGGGACGCGTTGGTGAAGTTTACAACGTAGGCGGACACAACGAAATGAAGAACATTGATATCGTTAAGATTATCTGTAAAGAACTGGGCAAACCGGAAAGCCTCATCACATATGTTGCTGACCGTAAGGGACATGATATGCGTTATGCTATCGACCCAACGAAGATTCACAACGAATTAGGCTGGTTACCGGAGACCAAATTTGAAGATGGTATCAAAAAGACCATTCAGTGGTATCTGGACAACAAGGAGTGGTGGGAGACCATTATCTCCGGTGAATATCAGAACTACTACGAAAAGATGTATGGAAACAGATAATTCAAACATCTGTATAAAATCGCCGGTGTCGTCAGGCATTGGCGATTTTTCTTATAAAAAATACTACTTGCATATTCCCTTATTTTTTATTATACTTAAGTTTGTTGTTTTTTTACTTTAAATGCAATTACAATATGGAGGTTTATTTCATGATACAGGCAGTAAATGTAACTTACAGAGTTGGAAAGAAAGCTCTGTTTGAAGATGTAAATATCAAATTTACAGAGGGAAACTGTTACGGACTGATTGGTGCAAATGGTGCCGGTAAATCCACATTTTTAAAGATTTTATCCGGGGAATTGGAAACTACTTCCGGTGAAATCGTAATTTCTCCCGGACAGAGACTTTCCTTTTTAAAGCAGGATCATTTTAAATATGATGACTGTGTGGTACTGGATACCGTTATTATGGGAAATGCCCGTCTTTATGAAATCATGAAGGAAAAGGAAGCCCTTTATGCAAAAGAAGATTTCACAGAGGAAGACGGAATCAAAGCAAGTGAACTGGAAGGGGAATTTGCTACCATGAACGGATGGGAAGCAGAATCCGATGCAGAAACTCTGTTAAACGGTCTTGGCATTGAAACAGATCTTCATTATAAACTGATGAAAGACTTGCGAGGCAGTGAGAAGGTGAAAGTTCTTCTGGCTCAGGCATTGTTTGGAAATCCTGATATTCTTCTCCTCGACGAGCCTACCAACCATCTGGATCTGGATGCGATTGCATGGCTGGAAGAATTTCTGATTAACTTTGACAATACAGTCATTGTAGTTTCTCATGACCGTTATTTCTTAAACAAGGTATGTACCCAGATTGCTGATATTGACTATGCCAAGATTCAGCTCTATGCCGGAAACTATGATTTCTGGTATGAGTCCAGCCAGCTTCTGGTAAAACAGATGAAGGAAGCAAACAAGAAGAAAGAAGAAAAAATCAAAGAATTACAAGAATTTATCCAGCGTTTCTCCGCCAATGCGTCGAAATCCAAGCAGGCAACTTCCAGAAAGAGAGCCCTGGAGAAAATTGAACTGGATGAAATCAAGCCATCCAGCAGAAAATATCCTTACATTGATTTCCGTCCAAACAGAGAAATCGGTAACGAGGTTCTGACTGTGGAAGGTCTCAGCAAAACCATTGATGGCGTAAAGGTTTTGGATAACATCTCCTTTATCGTAGGCCATGAAGATAAAATTGCCTTTGTCGGTGCAAACGAAATTGCAAAAACTACTTTATTCCAGATTCTTTCCGGTGAAATGGAACCGGATTCAGGTACTTACAAATGGGGAATCACCACATCCCAGTCTTATTTTCCAAAGGATAATACGAAGGATTTCGACTGTGATGATACTATTGTAGACTGGCTGACACAATATTCCGAAATCAAGGACGCTCCTTATGTCAGGGGATTCCTGGGCAGAATGCTTTTTGCCGGAGACGATGGTGTAAAGAAGGTAAAAGTTCTTTCCGGTGGTGAAAAGGTTCGTGTTATGTTATCCAAACTGATGATTTCCGGTGCAAACTGTCTCATCTTAGATGAGCCGACCAACCATCTGGATATGGAGAGTATTACCGCATTGAATAACGGATTGATCAAATTCCCGGGTGTGGTTCTCTTCTCTTCCCATGACCACCAGTTTGTACAGACTACTGCAAACCGTATCATGGAAATCGTAAACGGACAGCTGATTGATAAAGTAACGACTTACGATGAATATCTGGAAAATGATGAACTGGCAAGAAAGAGACAGGCCATTGAAGAATTCAATTCAGAAGAAGACTAAGTATAAGGAAGTATAACGAAATGGGCACAGAAAGTAATTTTTCTGCGCCCGTTCTTTTATTTTCTCTGCAATTTATATAATACTTCTTCAAATGCAAGGCCATCTGTTTTGGGAATCTGCATTCTTTCCGTCACAGCCAGGGCTTCTTTCACAAAATCCCCTGCCTTACGCACCGATTCTTCAAAATTGACCTCATTGACCATATCTGCCGCAATAATGGATGCATAGATATCCCCTGTACCGGAACGAAATGCACCGGTCTTTTTGTGTTTCATCAATTTAGAATCCATTTCATGGGATGCCACCACATTTCCCACTTCGGATCCCATATCGACTCCTGATATCACCACATGTCTTGCACCTATATCCACCAATGTTTCTGCCATGCAGGACAATTCTGTCATGGAGAAGGCTTCTTGATATGAGGTTTCTGTAAGAATACAGGCCTCTGTCACATTTGGTGTTATGATATCGGCATGTTCCACCAATTTCCGCATTTCCCTGCACATTTCCTCTGTATAAGTAGGATATGGCCTGCCATTTTCCCCCATAGCCGGATCCACCAGCACCCTGGTATTGTCATCTTTAAAGTCTCTGAGAAATTTTTTTACAATTTCAATCTGTCTCTGAGAACCTAAAAAGCCCGTCATGATTCCCTGAAAATGTAAGTCCAGCTTCTTCCATTGATCAATATAGGCCTGCATCTTATCTGTGTAATCGTCAAAAAAAAATTCCGGAAATCCCGTATGATTAGAAAAGATAGAAGTTGGTACCGGACAACACTGAATACCCAGATACGAAATAATCGGCAGTGATACGGTCACGGAACACCTTCCAAAACCTGAAATATCATTGATGACTGCTATTTTTTTCTGATTATTATGATTCATAGTTTTTCGTTCCTTCGCTCTCCGTCTTTATGATTCTTTTGAAATAAGATATTTCTTTATATGGCTCTTCTCGAATACCGCACTCAGGGCATAAAACAATGCAATACCAACCAGTGTTTCTCCCACCAGTCCCGGTATCTGGGAAAATCCTGTTGCCACACTGCCATACAGGAATGTACCTGCCAGTGTATATCCGGCCACCATTTCTATTCCTCCCACTACCACAGCCAGAAATGTTCTAGGAGATGTTACCTTACTTCCGCCTGCAATTCCAGCCACCAGGGATCCCATGATACATTTAATAATCAATGTTGGAATAATCCACTCGGCATAACCGCCCATCAAATCTGAAAGTGCAGAGCCAATCCCTGCAGCCAGCATTCCATAAGGATTTCCTAATAACACTGCAGCAAGAAAAATAAATCCATTTCCCAAATGTGCATAACCCAACGGAATCTGAATTTTGAAAAATAACGTGGCTACACAAATCAATGCCATGAACAAACCTGTCAGACACATCATTCTAATATCTCGATACTGCTTCTTTTTGTGATTCATCGTTTTGCCTCCATATTTTCGTCATGAAGATATCTTATCACAATCTGAGCATATGTAAACAATCAATTTAAGTTCAAAACAATAAGGTCAGATGAAAAAATCTGACCTTATTGACCTTATTCACTTAATAATTCGATTCCCTTGCGAATTCTCTTTAAGGACTCTTCCTTACCAATTACTTCCATGATTTCGAAAGCACCTGCCGGCGTCATTTGCTTGCCGGATACCGCTGTACGAAGCGGCCACAGTCCCTGTCCGTTTTTGATTCCTTTTTTCTGAATGTATTCCATCACGCGATCGTGAAGGGCTTCCACTGAATAATCTTCCTGTTCCTCCAGAATCGGAAGAAGCTCCTGTAATACTTCCAGTGAATTCTCTGCATTTGTCTTCATTTTCTTATGTGTATACATAACAGGATCATACTCCGGAAGTTCTTCAAAAAAGTCTACCATCTCTTTGATATCCGGGAAGATTTCGATTCTTGTTTTCACCATATCCAGAATCTTCTTTAAATCCAAAGGTTTAGTAATAACTTCTTTGATATATGGCATAGCCATCTCGTAGAATTTCTCGGAATCCATGGCTTTCATATATTCCCCATTCATCCATTTTAACTTCACAATATCAAATACCGCAGGTGATTTGCTGATATGATGATAATCAAACACCTTGATTAATTCATCCAGTGAGAAAATCTCCTGATTATCTTCCGGGCTCCATCCAAGCAATGCAATGTAATTGACCACTGCTTCTGCAATAAATCCCTGCTCCAGCAAATCCTCGAAAGAAGCATGTCCGCTTCTCTTGGATAATTTCTTATGATTTTCATCTGTAATAAGAGATAAATGAATGTATTTCGGTGATTCCCATCCAAAAGCATCATACAATCTCTGATACTTTGGAGTGGAAGAAATGTATTCATTTCCTCTGACCACATGGGTAATTTCCATTAAGTGATCATCGATGACATTTGCAAAATTGTAAGTCGGATATCCATCAGACTTAATTAAAATCATATCGTCCAACTCGGAGTTATCCACTGTAATCTCTCCATAGATTTCATCCACAAAAGTAGTCGTTCCTTCTCTTGGCACATTCTGACGGATGACATATGGCTTGCCTGCTGCCAGGTTAGACTCAATTTCCTCTTTGCTTAAATGCAGACAATGTTTATCATATACTACAATTTCCTTGCCTGCAATTTCCTGACGAAGGGATTCCAATCTTTCCTTATCACAAAAACAATAATATGCCTCTCCTTTTTCCACCAGTTCTTTGGCATATTGCAGATAAATTCCGGAAGCCATACGCTCACTCTGAACATATGGTCCATATCCTTTATCTTTATCCGGTCCTTCATCATAGGTAAGTCCGGTCTTTGCAAGGGTTCGGTTGATAATTTCAATGGCTCCCTCCACAAAACGTTCCTGATCGGTGTCTTCGATTCTCAAAATAAAATCTCCGCCTTCATGCTTTGCAATCAGAAATTCATACAATGCTGTTCTTAAATTTCCCACATGCATCTTTCCCGTAGGACTTGGAGCAAATCTTGTTCTAATTTTCTGGCTCATAATATTCTCCTTCTGTTTATGATGTCATTCCTATTTTCTTTAAGGTATTTAATGCCTTTTCTTTTATAATGCAAGTAAAATACTCTTTAATCTTCGCATATACCAAATCATTCATTCCCACAAATTCACCAAATTCCATGGCCGAATTTAAAACCATGTAATATCTTTCTTCTGAAATTCGTTTTTTGGAAAGAATGAGATAATACCATCCATTTTTTTCATTTTTATAAAGACTGCTTTCCAGTCCTCTTACAGCAATCTGTTCCGCACAGGCGAAAACAGCTTCCATGTTTGGAAATCCAAGGATTACCGGTGCCGCAGTTTCCTGACTCTGGGTTTTGTAATGCTGAACCGGACTCTTTCTCTCTTCCTCCCATCCATCTTTCAGCTGTGACAGCCCTGCCTTTAACAGAGTAGCGATATCTTCCCCTTCTTCAGAACTAAATGTGATCATTACCCCATTTGGATAACTTGCCATAATCTGAATGGATAACATTGGTCCGGAAACTTCAAATCCGACTTCTTCCTTAGCAGTTTCGATAATATCTTCCAGAAAATCCTGTACTTTGTCTCTGTTATGAAGAAAATCTTCTAATGTAATTCCTTTATCCGTTAAATCCTGTTCAGACAAAAGACAACATAAGGTTTTATCATCTAACTTTTTAAACTTCATGTTTCACACCTCCATATCGGATAACATTTTTTCTAATTCCTCTGTCCCCTGTTGATAATTTTGAAAAACAATTCCATGTATGCCAAATGTTGCGGCAGCCTGAATATTGTCTTTTCTGTCATCAATAAATACCGTCTCCTCCGGGTTTAATTGAAAATGCTCCAGAAGGTACTGATAAATGCCCGGTTCCGGTTTCACCATCTTCACATCAGAAGAAACCACAATTCCATCTGCTTCATCAAAATATGTAAAATGCTCTCTGGCATACCGGTAAGGAGTTGCACCATAATTGGATAAAATATAAATATGATACCCTCTCTCCTTCAGTGCATGAAGCCATTCTTTTGAATAATCATATTCCCGAATGATTCGTCCCACTCCGTCCATATACATCCGCAGCGGTTCCCGAATCTGCGGTGCTTCCCTGGATGCAAAAGTGATAAACTCTTCATCACTGAGAACTCCTCTGTCATGTTCATTCCACACATTCAGATTTCCCAATGCCTTTTCTACCATTAAATCTTTTGTGGCTTTGTCAAAAGGCAGTGTTTCCAGATATTCTTTCCAATTGAAACTTACCAAAACCATTCCCATATCGAATACGATATTCTTAATCATCTTTTTTCTCCAATTTTATATGTCACTATCATTTCCATGCCAATCATATAACCTTTCACCATTTTTGTCAACATATCCTTATTTTTTTAGGAAAGGCACTTTTCTTCTGCCCCTCTCATAGAATATACTAAAGGATTTTTAGGGGCATAAATTGGAAACTTTCAGAGAACCACTCACCAAGGAAGAAGAGGCGTTGTATCTGACCCGCTTTGCCAGTGGCGATATGGAAGCCCGAAACACACTGGTAGAACATAATCTCCGGCTGGTTGCCCACATTGCAAAAAAGTACCGTCAGGGTGACTGGGATGGAGAAGATTTAATTTCCATTGGCACCATCGGTCTGATTAAAGCAATTAATACATTCAATTCAAAATCCGGAAACCGTCTGGTGACCTATGCCAGCAAATGCATTGAAAATGAAATTCTCATGTATTTACGCAGTGAAAAAAAGAAATCCAGAGAAGTAAGCATCTATGAACCCATTGGCACAGATAAAGAAGGAAACTCCATTCATCTTCTGGATGTCATTGAAGCAGACTCCTATGATTATGCCGCTGCTTTTGATTTAAACAACGAGCTGCGCTGGCTCTATCATAATATGGATAAAGTGCTTACTCCTCAGGAATTTGATCTGATAAAAAAACGCTATGGCATTTTAGGAGAAAAAGAACTCACGCAACGGGAGCTTGCAGAAATTCTTGGCATCTCCCGCAGTTATGTAAGCCGTATTGAGAAAAAATGTCTGCAAAAATTAAGAACTGCTTTATATCAGGCATGATTCCTTATTTTTCTTTTCTTCGTAAGATATCATACGGATCCAGACTGATTCCCAAATCAATATAGATGACCTGTTTCGGATGAGGAGCACTCTCCATTGGATTTCCCTCCTCATCCCGGATACTCCGGACAACGACGGATATGTTTTCCCCATTTGGTTTCATGACTTCAATTGTCTCTCCCACAGAAAATTTGTTCCGCTGCTCCAGTCGATATGTTCCGGATTTTTCCTCTCCAACAATTCCAAGATAAGTATATCCCTTGCAATAAGTATTACTATCATAAATCTGTGTGGTCTCATCCGGTTTTCCAAAAAAGAATCCCGTTGTATACTGTCTGTACGTACATTTTGCAATTTCTTCTTTGTAATATGGAATTCTGGACTGATAGTAATCCGGACTCTTTAAGTAATCATCAATAGCCATGCGATATGTCCTTGCCACTGCAGCCACATACAGTGCTGTTTTCATACGCCCTTCTACCTTAAAACTGTCAATTCCGGACTCCATCAATTCCGGAATATGTTCGATCATACAAAGATCTTTGGAATTAAAAATATAGGTTCCCCGTTCATTTTCATAAACCGGCATATACTGACCCGGTCTGGATTCCTCCATTAACACATACTTCCAACGGCATGGATGGGTACAGGCCCCCCGATTGGCATCTCGTCCCGCCATAAAACTGCTTAAAAGACATCTGCCGGAATAGGAGATACACATTGCTCCATGAATAAATGTTTCGATTTCCATATCATCGGGAATATGTGCCCGGATATCCCTGATTTCCTGCAAAGACAATTCCCGCGCTGTTACCACACGTTTTGCTCCCAAATCGTACCAGAACCGGAATGTCTGGTAATTTGTATTATTTGCCTGAGTGCTGATATGAATTTCCATATCTGGAAACACTTCCTTTGCAATGGAAAAAATACCCGGATCGGAAATAATCAATGCATCCGGTCCTATTTCTTTCAGTTCTTCAAAATAAGTTCTTGCTCCATCCAAATCCTCGTTATGAGCAAGAATATTAGCTGTCACATATACTTTTACCTGATGTTCATGGGCAAATTCAATTCCCTCTTTCATATCCTCCATGGAAAAATTCTTTGCCTTAGCTCTCAGTCCAAATGCCTCACCGCCAATATAAACGGCATCCGCGCCAAATATCACAGCTGTTTTTAACACTTCCAGGCTGCTTGCCGGAATCAGTAATTCTGGTTTACGATACATAATCTCACCTTTCCTTTACACTTACAGTTAATCCATCCCCCACCGGCAATATACTGGTAACAAGAGAGGATTCATTTTTCACGCGATACAGATACTCTCTCATCCTGGTATAGATTGTTCGGTCTCTTCTGTTTACCACATAGCGTGATTCCACCAAATCTCCCTCCTGAAATACATTATCTGCCACCAGCACAGCTCCCGGTTTCAAAAGGCGTAATGCCTCATCTAAATAAAATGGATACTGTGCCTTTGCCGCATCCATAAAAAGAAAATCCACCGATTCATTTCCCATCTTCTTCATTTCTTCCAGAGCATCTCCGAATATCAGGTGGATTTTATCCTCCATACCTGCTCTTCTGATATTTTCCCTGGCGATAGGAATTCTCTTTTCATAATTTTCTATGGTAATAATTTTACTCTTTTCATCCAGACATCCACCCATTAAAATAGCCGAATATCCGATGGCAGTTCCCAGTTCCAATATTTGCTCCGGCTGCTTCATCGTAAGCAGCACCTTTAAGAAACTTTCTACCTCTTTCCGGATAATCGGCACCCTGTTTTCTTTTGCGTAAGCCTCCATCTCATCTAATAATGGTCCGTTGCTCCGCTCCAATGAGTGTATGTAGGATACGATTCTTTCATTTACAATCATATCTGTCTTTTTCTCTTTCCTGTCTATGACTCTTCCTCCGGCCGAAGCAGTTCAATGATATCCTGCGGTCCGTCTTCTGTATTTAAGACATAATCACCCGGAAGATACTCTGCTTCATACAACACCAACTGAACCCTGAAAATATATTCGTTTTCAATCAGTCCGTTTTCCTTCAGCATTTCAGCCAGCTGCTGGTCTGTCATCCCTGCCGGAATGGTTATGGTTACTTCTGTGCCTTTGCCCTCATCTGCCATTCCTTCATTGCTGAATACAGCTGTACCAAGAGCAAATGCCCTGGTACAGACAAAAATGAAAACAGACAGGCAGAGAATCCAAAATACAGTTTTTGCTGACATTTTAAGAACCAGCTTTGATGTTTTTCTTAAATTCATGATTACACCTCATTATAAAAAATCAAGATCGAGATCGACACCTGATAACAGAACCTCTGATATATCCTGTAATCTGCGGCACAACATCAATTCTGCATTTAGATATTCTATCACAATGTGAATATCCAGTATTTCCTCATATTTATCCGCCAGTTTTCCGCCGGAATGAGTATTTTCAGCTTCTCCCTTCAGTTGTAATTGAAAGTTCTTTTCCCTGTATTCATTTACTTTTTGATAGAGTTCCTCATTCTCTTTCAACCGCTGTCTGCACTCATCATACTTTCTATATTCATCACTCTGTAAAATCAAAGCTCCCAGCTCTGACGCCTTTTCCATGATTTCATCTTCCATGATTTATGTCACCTCATTTTCATTACTCCACTTCCATAATGATTGGGAGAATCATAGGATTTCTCTTAATCTTTTTCCATAAGTAATCGCTTAATGTGTCTTTGACAATCATTTTAATTTTTCCCCAGTCAGATATATTCTTTTCTACACATTCCAATACAGCATCTGTGACTACTTTTCTTGCATCCTCCAACAGATTTTCCGCCTCTCTGACATAAACAAATCCACGGGACACAATATCCGGCCCTGCCAGAAGCTGGTTGCTATATTTTTCAAAAGTCATAACTACGATAATAATACCATTCTCAGCCAGATTCTGTCTATCTCTGAGAACAATATTTCCCACATCTCCAACTCCAAGACCATCCACAAGCACAGCTCCTGCCTGCACATGTTCTGCCACATATCCTTCTTTTTGGGAAAGAGTCAGGGCGTCTCCTGATGAGAGAATAAAAATATTCTCTTTCGGAATACCCATCAGTTCTGCCAGCTCTGCCTGTGTCTTTAAGTGACGGTATTCTCCATGCACAGGAATGGCGTACTTTGGCTTCACCAGAGAATAAATCAGCTTGATTTCTTCCTGACATGCATGTCCGGATACATGGGTATCCTGGAATACAACATTTGCCCCCTTCATGGAAAGCTCATTAATCACCTTTGATACTGCTTTTTCATTTCCCGGAATCGGTGATGAACTGAAGATAACAGTATCATTTGGTTTGATGGTTACTTTCTTATGAATGGATGCTGCCATACGGGACAATGCCGCCATGGATTCTCCCTGGCTTCCTGTGGTAATTAATACAATCTGGTCATCCGTATAATTCTTCATGTCTTCAATATCAATAATGGTATTATCCGGAACCTTGAGATATTCCAGTTCCTTTGCCGTATTGATTATGTTAATCATGCTACGGCCTTCAATCACAACCTTTCTTCCGTATTTACATGCAGAATTTATAATCTGCTGTACCCGGTCCACATTGGATGCAAAAGTCGCCACAATAATACGTCGGGTTGCATTCTCTGCAAATAAATGGTCAATGGTCTTTCCCACCGTTCTCTCAGAACTTGTAAATCCCGGACGCATAACATTCGTGCTGTCACACATCAATGCCAGCACACCCTTCTTACCAAGTTCTCCGAATCTTGTAAGATCCATGGCATCTCCAAACACTGGTGTATAATCAATCTTAAAGTCTCCGGTATGAACAATAATTCCTGCAGGAGTAAAAATTGCAAGACCAGCTGCATCTGCAATACTATGGTTCACCTTTAAGAACTCTACACGGAAGCATCCCAGATTAATGGATTGTCCATGTTTTACAATCTTTTTCTTAACGGCTTTTTCCATTCCATGTTCTTTTAATTTATTATCAATGATCCCCATCGTCAGCTTTGTTGCATACAATGGTGCATTGACTTCTTTCAAAATATAAGGGATTGCACCAATATGATCTTCATGTCCGTGGGTAATCACAAATCCCTTAACCTTATCCCGATTTTCTTTCAGATATGTGATATCAGGAATCACAAGATCAATTCCCAGCATATCATCATCCGGGAAAGATAATCCACAATCCACCACCAGAATATTATCCTCATATTCGAACAGCGTCATATTCATACCAATCTGTTCCAGTCCTCCCAGGGGAATAATTCTGATTTTTGCATTTTCATTTTTTTCACTTGCTGCTTTCAAATTCTTACCTCCATCTAATTAATTTAAATCCTCGATCAATTCATCAAATATCTTTGACACACTGTCAAATTCCACATCATCTTCCACGATTTCATACAATGCATCTTCATCCTCCGGTCTGGATAAATCTTTTACGATAAATGCATTTAATTCATCGTCCTCTTCTTCTGAATCTGTAACAAGAAGGTAATTCACCCCGTTTACTTTTGTCTGTTCGATGACAGAAAGCTCCAGTTTGTTTCCTTCTTCGTCTACAAATGCAATTTTTTCAAACATAATTTCCTCTTTTCTTTCGGCCTGTCCTACTCCTTCTGTCTGTCAGCACAGTCCAGATATCCCTGCAGAATAATAGCCGCTGCAATACTGTCCACATAGTTTCCTCTCTCTTCCCTGCGAATGCCCGCTTCCATCATAGCCTTATTGGCACTGACTGTAGAGAGTCTCTCATCCCATAAAATCACTTCAAGTCCTGTGCGTCTTTCTAAATCTTTCTTTAATTCCAGTGTTTTTTCCGCTCTTTCACCTATGGTATTATTCATATTTTTCGGAAATCCCAAAACAATTTTCCCAATTCCATATTCAGCAATTAATTCATCGATTCGTATCAGTGTTTTCCGTATTTTTTTCTCCGAGTCCCTGCGAATGATTTCCACTCCCTGTGCAATCATCTGAAGTTCATCAGAAACCGCTACACCCACTGTTTTTGAACCATAATCAAGTCCCATAATTCTCAT
>CALWLV010000001.1 GCA_944381595.1 uncultured Roseburia sp. | reverse complement strand
TACGTCTATTTTCAGTACAATTAAAAGGAATAAAATTACAAAAATATGGAGAACCAGGGATACAAAGGAATGAATCACCGGAATCTTCATTTTATCAATTCCCTGCAAAATAGAATTCGTAATGGTTGACAAAGAGAATACCACTACGGAAAAAATGGATAAACGCATTAGTAGCACACACTCATCAAACAAATCCGGCGAAGGAAATAGTACACGGATAATCGGTTCTGCCAATACCGATAATCCCATACCACAAGGAATGGCTATAATCATATTTAATCGAATGATGGTATCCACTTTTTGCTTCAATGCCTTTTTTTGTCCTGAAACAAGGGATGTAATCAGGCTCGGTATCATAGCGGAAGAAAATGAGGATGCAATGGCGATTGGCGCCGTGGTAAGCAGTCGGTATTTGTTACTGTATATTCCCCAGTATCCGCTGTAATCTGCTTCTTCCAATCCAAATATCAAAGACATGACATTACCATAAATTCCACTGTCAATAATACTGCTGAAATTATAAATAGTAGTACTTAATAAGACCGGAAGGATTGTGATTGCCAGCACCTTTGCCAGCTTTTGATAGCTCTCCTGTCTGTGCCGTTTATCATTCCTCACCAGGATCATAAAATGTTTGCGATAAACCAGATACAGCAGAATCATGAACACCAAAGCCGTCAGGGCACCACATGCAGTACCTAAAGTGCCTCCCGCCGCACTGTAGGATGTTGCCTGACCAACTTTTTCTCCAACTTTATATAAATAAATCGCAGCTGCAATACTGACCACTGCATTGACAATCTGTTCAAAAATCTGCGATACTGCAGTGGGTATCATGGTTCCCAGTCCCTGAAAAAATCCTCGAAAAACACCCAGAATACACATAATAAACAACGTAGGTGCCAATACTTTAATCGCCAGGGCAGCAGATGGGAACTTCCATACTTTTGCCAGCCATTCTGCTCCAAAATAAACACCTGCTCCTACAAGAGCGCCAATTATTACTGCAAAAACCATCGCTCCTACAAATGTCCGGTAGACATTGACCATATCCTTCTTTGCCATTCTCGCTGATACTATTTTTGAAACAGCCAGCGGCAAACTAAGGGAGGATATCAGCAAAAAAAGAGAATATACATCATATGCAGTGGAATATGCTGAGATACCTGAGTTTCCAAGAATATTATTCAATGGAACACGATAAATTAACCCGATAACTCTTACAAGTATTCCCGCAAAGGCAAGAATACTTCCCTGTACAATAAAATTGAATTTACCTTTTGCCATATCTGCCTCCAACAACGATTATCGGCTGATTCCAAGCCTATCTAATACTTTCCGCTGCATATTTTCCATCTCCATACGCTCCTGCTCTTCCATATGATCATATCCAAGCAAATGGAACATACTGTGCGCAACCAGAAATGCCAATTCTCTTTTTTCAGAGTGTCCGTACTCTTTTGCCTGTTCTTTTACTTTATCCACAGCTATGACAATATTTCCAAACATTAATTCTCCCGTATCCGGGTCGAAATATTCTGCCACGATTTCCTCTCCTCCGTCTTCCAAAAAGGAAAAATCTCCCGGTGTATCATAATCCAGCATTGGAAAAGACAATACATCCGTAGGACGGTCGATCTGTCGAAAGTTCCTGTTTAATTCCTGTATTTCATCATTATCTGTCAATGTTATTTCCACCATAACTTCATAGGGGCATTCTGCATCTTCCAGGCAGGCATGAACAACGGTCCTCATCACCTCTTCATAATCGAAATCAAATCCCCCTGCTTGTTTATCTTCTATTATAATACTCATAATTTCTCCTTCGTACCTGTTACTTTTTCAATACATATTCTTCGCAGTATGTCCAGTTCTTCCATATTCAGATTACTTTGACGAAAGCTTCCATTCAATACTCTCGTGCTGATGATGCGCTCCACCAGTTTTGCATCCTCTATCTGCTGATTGTTCTCTCTGACATACTCCAGTGAAGTAATGACCGAATCTGCCAGCATGACAATGGCAGATTCCTTAGATGCCGGTCTGCGGTATTTTCCGGTACATTCCACCATAATCGATTTGATATTTCTAGGGATGCCATATTCATTGGCCTTTACCAACATTTCCTTTACGTCATTGCTTCCACTTAATTTGCCTATATCATGATGCAGTCCGGCGGCATAACATAACCGGATATTTGCACCAATGGCTGCCGCAAGCGTCCTTGACAGTTTTCCAACTTCCAGACTATGATAATAAAGTGGAAGAGAATTTTTCTTCATGTCTTCCAGAGGGTCTGAATTTTCACTGGCAAAATCATGAATACGCAGGAAAAAAATCCAATATTTCCATATAAAAACAATGACAGATACAGAGACTGCAACCATCCATGCAATGGCTGCAAACCGAAACTGAAATGTCTCTGCCGGATCTTTCACGGAAAAATAACGGTATAATCCACATAAGTAAAAGGTTCCTGCCCAGAATATCAATGTAAACACAAGGAATCTTCTCAGATTATGAATCTGGCTGACCGAGTAACAGCCCAATACCATGATAATTAATGCAATGTAAGTAAATTCTGCCAGATTTGTAAATATCATAACAGAAGTCGACAAAATAACAGCAATTCCTGTCACGATTCCCAAACTAAAATCTGTCATTAATACCACAAACATAGGAACAAGATACAATGGTCTTAATTCATAATCATCCATGGGCAATGCCATGATAAGCATCGGTGCCAGCAAAATAAAATGATATATATACATGGTCTTCTGAATGGAAATATATTTTTCCATCCATAATTTTATCAAGACCATATAAAAGCAAATCACCATAGTGGCAACAATGATATAACGCTCTCTTGGCCAAATCAAATCATCTGTCTTATAGATTTTTGATGCAAAAAAACTGACAATCAAAGTCAAAACTGCCATATATACATATGCTGCCGGTTTCTTATATTTAAAAAACTGTTCTTTTTCTATCTTTTTCATTCCATTCCTCCTATTTTCTTCTGTATACTCCCCTTCCATCCTTCATCTGTTTATTTTCATACTCTTCATATGCTTTTACAATTTTCTGCACCAGCGGATGGCGTACCACATCCTGATTGGTCAGCCGGATCAAATCAATATCATCCATTCCCTGTAACACCTGAACTGCAGTATCCAAACCGGATACAGTTCCTTTTGGAAGATCCTTCTGCGTCAAGTCTCCTGTAATTACGGCTTTCGAACCAAATCCAATTCTGGTCAGGAACATTTTCATCTGTGCCGGCGTAGTATTCTGTGCCTCGTCCAAAATAATAAATGCGTTATCCAATGTACGTCCTCTCATATAAGCAAGAGGGGCAACCTCAATCAAGCCTTTCTCGGAATTATGAAGATAACTGTCAGCTCCCATAATCTGATATAAGGCATCATATAAAGGTCTTAAATACGGATCTACTTTACTCTGCAAATCCCCCGGAAGAAATCCGAGATTTTCTCCAGCCTCAATCGCAGGTCTTGTAAGTATGATACGATTTACCTCATCATTTTTAAACGCTGTGATTGCCATTGCCATTGCCAGATATGTTTTTCCCGTTCCTGCCGGTCCAAGTCCAAATACAATGGTATGATTCCTTATACTGTCAATGTATTTTTTCTGTCCCAGCGTTTTAGGCTTAACTGGTTTTCCATTGATGGTACGACAGATAATCTCCTGGTCCAGTTCTAAGATATCTTCCGCATTCCCTGTAAAAGTCAGGGACAGGGCATAATCCACATTCTGCTCCGTAATACCATGTCCCTGCTTTGCCAGTTCTGTCAGGGTATGCACCACACTTTCCGCACGATTTACCGCCCGTTGTTCTCCCACAATTCGAAGTTCATTATCACGATAAATAAAGGAAACGTGCAATGTCCTTTCAATTTTTTTTGCATATTCGTCAAATTTTCCAAAAACTTCAGCAGCTAAATCCGCTGATAATTCTGTCATTGTCTTTATTTCACTCATAATAATTCTCTGTTTCTCCTGTTATTTCTTCTATGACCGCTTTCCTTTGCTGCCCGATATTTTCAATGACTGTGATACTGCCACAACTCCGACAGATATCATCACTCATCTCTATTGTAACATTATTCTCAACAATTTGAATAGTATTTTTTTCTAATTTTTCCAAAAAATATGATAATTTTTCTTCACATATATTTTTTGCCTGTTCTTCTGAATAAATCTGCTCTTCCAATTTATAATTTGTATAGGTATGTTTTAACACAGATACCGGAAGATAGAAATCTCCATACAACGCAATCTGCTCTTCCTCTGTAACCATTTCTTCATTTTCTTTTTTCTGAAACATGGTTTGAAATAATTTTTTTCCAAATTTCAGAGAATAAGCTGTTCTTTGTTTTTCACCGTATATTTTTTTCTGATAAGTAAGTGGCATCTGATACTCATAGAAATATACAACTTTCCCATAAATATCTGCATCCGCTGTAAGATATTGTGTACGCACCACTTCCTGGCTATCATTGACCACATCATAATGTCCATAAACCAGCATATCTCCAGCCTTTACCTCCATTCCTGCTTTTACGGCAGGCGTACCACTGCGCATTACCACACCGGTAATCTCAGCATCCTTCGCTGCCACCAAATCATATCCTTCCGCGTTCTGTCCTTCCGAAGACTCCTGTTTTTGCTGCGTTTCCGTCAGTTCTTCTTCGTTTTCCCGGATATGTACAATCAGCCTCGTCCCTGTCACTTCCACAGAAACCCAGGTAATATCAAAATACTGATTGCGAATTGCTTTTTCTATGTCGTCACAATGAACCTCTCTTTTCTTCATTCCCGGATAAATCCGGTTTGCTTCCAGAAATTTCATTATCTCATTGTCACTATACGAATAATTTCCTTCCACTTCCAAATCCCAGATAAAGAGTGACAACAGGTAAATTAATAAAAAAGAAGTACAGATGCCTGCCACAAACATTTTTCTTTTCCGATACCGGTACAAAAGAAATGGAATGCCATATTTTTCTATGATTCTTATCTTTACACCGGTCTTTTTTATCACTGACTTTAAGCGAAAAAAATCTTCAATAGAAATACAAATCTTACAAATCTCCTGATTTCGAATGTCCCAGATATAAATCCCATTACTCCGGCACAAATTAACGAAACGCTCGACACTTTCTCCTTTTACCTCTATCCT